>NZ_JBNQTI010000002.1:0-145075 GCF_050325825.1 Kitasatospora sp. LaBMicrA B282 | reverse complement strand
CCCCCCCCCCCCCCCCCCCCCCCCCCCCCCCCCCCCCCCCCCCCCCCCCCCCCCCCCCCCCCCCCCCCCCCCCCCCCCCCCCCCCCCCCCCCCCCCCCCCCCCCCCCCCCCCCCCCCCCCCGACCCTGGTGCTGCACGGCCGCAGCCAGGACAAGGGTGACGCCCTGCTGAAGGAGCTGCGTGCGGAGACCGGCAACCAGAAGCTCAGCTACCTGCTGGCCGACTTCGCCCGGCTCTCCGACATCCACGCGCTCGCCGAGCAGGCCGCGGGCCTGGACCGGCTGGACGTGCTCGTCAACAACGCCGGCATCGGCGTGGAGCTGGACCGCCAGGAGAGCTGGGACGGCCACGAGCTGACCTTCCAGGTCGACTACCTGGCCGCCTACGTGCTGGCCGTCAAGCTGGCCCCGCTGCTGACCCGTTCGGCGCCGGCCCGGATCGTCAACGTCAGCTCCGCCGGCCAGGCGCCGATCAACTTCGACGACGTGATGCTGCGCCGCCGCTGGGACGGGGTCCAGGCGTACTGCCAGGCCAAGCTGGCTCAGATCATGCTCACCATCGACCTCGCCGAAACCCTCCAGGGCACCGGTGTGACGGTCAACGCACTGCACCCCGCCTCCTACATGCCCACCAAGATGGTGGTCAACCTCTTCACCCCGCAGAGCACCGTGGCCGAGGGCATGCGGCACACCCTGCGGCTCATCACCGACCCCGAGGTGGCCGACGTGACCGGCACCTACTTCAACCGCTCGGAGAAGTCCCGGGCCAGCTCCCAGGCGTACGACGGCGCGGCCCGGGCCCGGCTGCGCGCGGTGAGCGAGGAGCTCACCGGCGTGCCCTTCCCGGTCGCCGTCTGAGCGCCGCGGGCGCCCCGGGTCGAAGACCGAACGGGCATGGCAGGTGGGGCAGTTCCGGCTCGGAACTGCCCCACTGATGTCGCGGCCCACCGATCTCGGAAGAGGTCAGCCGAGGGCCGGGCTGAGCTGCTCGGCCGTCAACTGCGCCATGGCTTCCATGCCGTGCAGCAGATCGAAGCCGAACGCGGCGGAGACGAGGGTGACATGGTGGTGCCAGCCGCGGAACGAGCGGCCCTCGAAGTCGGTCAGGCCGTACTCCCGGTGCAGCCGTTCGCAGTCGTCGACCGCCCGGCCGCGCAGCTCGGCCTGGGCGACCAGGTCGCCCAGTCGGTGCACCGGCTGGTTGGTGACCCAGTAGGTGCGCGGCTGGGAGCGACCGAAGGGCCACTCGACCACCAGGTGGCGCTGGGCCGGGGGCAGCACGTCGGCGAAGCGGCCGCGCCGGCCGGGCAGGCCCACGGAGAGCGGGACCACCAGGAACTGCGAGTGGCGCGAGCGGGTGGTCGGCCCGTCCCGCCAGGCCAGCACCGCGCGCTCGCCCTGCTCGCCGAGCGCGTCCGCCAGGTCGGCGGCGCGCCGGCGCACGGTGACCGGGCCGCGGGCCGGGACGTGACCGTGGTGGCCGACCGGCAGCACCCGGTGGGCGCCGGTGGTGCAGGCCGGCAGTGTGGTGCTGCCGCCGACCTCGACCAGGTAGCTGAGCCCGCGCTCCTCCAGGCCGAGCAGCAGCGGCTCGACCTCCTTCTCGAAGCTCCAGTCGGCCAGCACCGGCGCCGAGGGGACGTCCCAGTCCTCCAGCATCTGGTCCAGCGAGTCCAGCACGTACCGCCAGCGCGGCAGGTACCGGGCGTCCGCCGGGACGTGCGCCTGGCCGCGCAGCTCCTCGTCGGCGTCCCAGCGCCGGGGCATCAGCAACTGCCAGTTGACCGGCTGGCTGCCGCCGGCGTGCACCAGCGAGGTGGTCATCGCCAGCTGGCAGTTCATGATCCGTCCCTCGGCGGGAACGAACTGCCGGGCCACCCCGGCCGAGCGGGTGCCGTTCTTCGGGAAGACGACGTCGTGGAAGGCCCAGGCCTGCGGCGCGGCCGCGTCGCAGACCAGCTCGGCCAGCCGGCGGCGCACGTCGCCCACCGCCCAGGTGCTCTGGTTGACGAACTGCTGGATGGGCTGCACCGCCCGTCTGCCGAGCACCTGCTCGGAGATGTTGGCCGGTGTCTTGCGACCGGTGGCGTGCAGCAGGCCGCGCAGGTAGACCTCGCCCCAGCGGCGCTGGTCGGAGCGCGCGAAGCTGGCGAAGAGTTCCTGACAGTAGGCAGAGATTCCGTCCTGCCGCAGGCCCGCTTGCGGTGCACGGAGGTTCGAAATCATCGACACATCGATCCTTGGGTGAGGTTTCCGGAGACGGTGGAGGCGCCGGGAGCGGGGTCCCGCCGGCCCGCCGGGCGTCGTTGTCCGGCGGGGGCGGGATGACGGAGGGGGCCCGGCCGGCCGGTGGTCAGGCAGCGGCCGGGCGCCCGGTCAGTCGGTGGCGCAGGTGCGGTCCTCGTCGACCAGGAACGCGTCGGTGGCCAGCAGCGCCGCCGAGACGTCGGGCAGCGCGCACCCGACGATCACGAAGTCGACGTCCAGCCCGATCTTGGTGCGCTGGAAGAGCAGCTCGTTGATGGCCGGTCGGCCGATCTCGGTGACCTTGCACAGGTGGAACTCCACCCGCTTCGGCTGCACCGAGAGCGCCTCGCTGACGCAGCGCCGGAACTTCTCCAGCTCGTCGAGGTCGATCACGCCCTCGCAGTGGATGTGGGCGGTCTTGCCGTCGAAGTCACTGGAGACCCGCAGCCGCATGTCGGCCGGCTCGACCTCCACCCGCACCTTCAGCGGGCGGCTGCTGACCGGCAGCCGCACGGTGAGCTGCTTGGGGTCGAAGTCCTCGTACGGGTCGTCGTCGATCCACACCCGGGAGAGCTGGATGGAGCCGTGCGGCAGCAGGTCCGGGGCCACCCGCAGGGTGTGGTCGGGGAAGGCGCCGGGCTGCGGCCGGAAGTGCAGGGTCATCGGCGTGGAGGTGATCAGCAGGCCGGTGTAGACGGCCGCCAGGTAGCACAGCTCCAGCGCGTGGTAGCCGGCCATCGAGTGGCTGCCCTTGTACCGCTCGGTGCCCACCAGGTACGGCACGCCGTTGGCCAGCACGTTGAAGTAGACGCCGCCGTCGTCGTAGTCGAGGAAGAAGGCGTTGTAGAAGGCCGCGGCCTCGCGGGCCAGCCGGCGGTGCTCCGGGTCGCCCTCGACCCCGGCCAGGATCAGGTAGGCCAGGATCGCCTGCTCCTGCTGCCACCAGGCCTTGCGGTCGTGCCAGACCAGGTGGTGCGCGCCGGTGTCCGCGTCGGCGACCCGCTCGACCACGTCGTACCAGCCGCCGCGCTGCTGGTCGCTGCCGACCGGCGGCATGATCGCGGCGATCCGCTCGGCCAGCGCCGAGTACTCCGGCTTGTCGCGCAGCGCGCGGATCCGGGTCAGGTTCCAGGCGATCTTCAGGTTGTGGCCGACCACCGCCCGGTCCTGCTGCCAGCCCCAGGTCCGGTCCGGGCTCCAGTCCTCGTGGAAGCGCTCCTGGACGAAGGGGCTGACCGGCTCGTCGGGGAAGTGCTCGGTGATGCTGTCGGCGGTCTCCTCCAGCAGCTGCGCGAAGTCCTCGCGGCCGGTGGCCAGGAAGGCGTTGATCAGGTACGCCGGGGCGTGGTCGCCGACCGAGTTCCAGTTCTTGCGCGCCCGGTTGCGGCCCAGCGAGTCGGCCCGCGGGTCCATGGTGATCGGGTCGAGGTGGGAGAAGAAGCCGCCCTTCTCGCCGTCCCGGAAGTAGCGGTGGAAGAGCGCCACGGTGCGGTCGATGTCCGACAGGATCCGCTGGTCGCCGGTGATCCGGAAGGTCTGGGTGGGACCTGCGAGCGCGTAGATCTGCTCGTACATCGGGATGGCGTCGAAGTCGTCGCCGAACTCCGAGGCGAAGACCTTGCGCTGGCCGGCCTCGGTGATGTCGATGCCGTGGTACCAGTAGACGACGCCCTCCTGGTCGTCGCTGACCTGCATGTGCTCGCGCAGGTACTCGGTACCGGACTCGGCCGCGGCCAGGAAGCGCTCCTCGCCGGTCAGCATGAAGGCGGTGGCCAGGCCGTAGACCAGCCGGGAGATGGTGTCGGTCTCCTGGCGCACGTCGTTGCCGTCGAAGTCGGCCACGTGGGTGCCGCTGAGCGTCAGCAGGGTGCGGAAGGTGCGCCAGTCGTAGCGGCCGTCGGCGTCCGGACCGTCCGGGAAGTGCCCGCGCAGGTAGAAGTCGGCGATCTCGCCGGCCTGCTGCACCCACCAGTTGGGGTGCTCGAAGACGTAGTTGCCGCGGGTGGACTCGGGGAAGGTGATCTTCCGTGCCTCGATCCGCTCCCCGCCCTCCCACTGGTAGAAGATGCCGTAGACAAAGACGTAGCGGCCCTCGGCGAGCATGTCGCGGGTGCAGCCGCTGGTGTCCTGCGCATCGGCGTCGCCGAGGTTGCGCACGATCTCGGAGTTCAGCAGTCCGTCCAGGTGGATGGTGAACTCCCGCCCGTCCGAGGTGCGCAGACCGAAGCGGTCGTGGCTGGGCTCGAAGGTGGTGACGTATCCGGCGATGCTGTCGGAGTACGTGCGCCGGGTCTCGGGTGCGCTCATTGGTTTCCTCCATCGTCGGGCAGCGCCGCCAGAACGACGACGCTGCGGCCCTGGGCGTGGAAGGTCTGACCGTGGACGCGGGCCTCGGCGCCGGGCGGCAGGATGTCCTCGCCGGCCGGGCGGGCGGTGTCCACGAGGCGGGCCCACCGATGGCCGCGTATCGACGGCAGCTCGAAGTCCAGGCCCAGGTGGAACATGTTGAGGATGACGTGCAGGTCGGGATCGCCCTCGAAGCCGGCCAGGGTGCAGGCGAGCACGCGTGCCTGCGGGTCCTCCCAGCCGGGCTGCTCCAGGCGGGTGCCGTGCCAGGTGACGTCCGGCAGGCCGCGGGTGTTGGTGCGCCCGGAGAAGAAGCGCGCCTCGCGCACCGCGCCGAAGCGCTTGCGCAGCGCGATCATCCCCTCGAAGAACTGCCGGACCTCGCTCTCCTTCTCGGCCTGTTCCCAGTCGAGCCAGGAGGTGGGGTTGTTCTGGCAGTAGGCGTTGTTGTTGCCGCCCTGGCTGTTGCGGAACTCGTCGCCGGCCAGGATCATCGGCACGCCCCGGCTGAGCAGCAGCACCGCGGCGTGGTTCTTGATCTGACGGACCCTCAGGCGTTCGACGTCCTCGGCGTCGCTGGGGCCCTCCACGCCGCAGTTCCAGCTGAAGTTCTCATTGGCGCCGTCCGCGTTCGACTCGCCGTTGGCCAGGTTGCGCTTCTCGCTGTAGCTGACCAGGTCGTTGAGCGTGAAGCCGTCGTGGCAGGTGACGAAGTTGACGCTGTTGGTGGGCAGTTCGCCGTCCTTGCCGAACAGGTCCCGGGAGCCGCCGAGCCGGGTGGCGATGGTGCCGACCAGGCCGGCGTCGCCGCGCACGAAGCGCCGCACGTCGTCCCGGTACGGGCCGTTCCACTGCGCCCAGCGCTTCCCCGGGAAGCGGCCGACCTGGTAGAGGCCGCCGCCGTCCCAGGGCTCGGCGATGATCTTCGACTCGGAGAGGATGCCGGACAGCTCGATGCCCCACAGCACCGGCGGCACGTCCATCTCGTAGCCCTCGGGACCGCGCGACAGCTCGGAGGCCAGGTCGAAGCGGAAGCCGTCGACGTGGTGCTTGGTGACCCAGTACTCCAGGCACTCGATGATGAACTTGGCCACCGCCGGGTGGTTGGCGTTGATCGCGTTGCCGCAGCCGGTGAAGTCCATGTAGTGCCGGCGGTCCTGCGGCCACAGGTGGTAGTAGACCTCGTTGGCCTGGCCCCGCATGCTGATCGTGGGGCCGTGCTCGTTGCCCTCGGAGGTGTGGTTGAAGACCACGTCGAGGATGACCTCGATGCCCGCCCGGTGCAGCGCCTTGACCATGTCGCGGAACTCGGTGATGTGGGTGCACTCGCACGGGTCCGAGCAGTAGCCGGTGTGCGGCGCGAAGAACCCGAAGGTGTCGTAGCCCCAGTAGTTGTGCAGCGGCGTGCCCTTGGGGCCGACCCGCAGCACCTGCCGTTCGTCGAAGTCAAAGACCGGCAGCAGCTCCACCGCGGTGACGCCGAGCTGCTTGAGGTAGGGGATCTTCTCCACCACCGCGCTGAAGGTGCCCGGGTGGGTGACGCCCGCGGTGTGCGAGGCGGTCAGGCCGGCCACGTGCATCTCGTAGATGACCGTGTCGGCCAGCGGGGTGCGCAGCGGCTCGTCGCCCTCCCAGTCGTAGGAGTCCAGGTCGACCACCATGCTGCGCATCGAGTACGCGCAGTTGTCCTCCGGGCTGACCGCCCGGCTGCGGTCCCAGAGCGAGTTGACGTTGGCCCGGGCGTACGGGTCGAGCAGTACCTTGCGGTGGTTGAAGAAGGTGCCGGACTCCTTGGTCCGGGCCGGGCCGTCCACCCGGTAGGCGTAGACCTGACCGGTGGTCAGTCCGGAGAGGTGGCAGTGCCAGAAGTGGTAACTGCGGTGGCGTTCGGGGTCCAGGGCGATCACCCGGCTGGGGGCCAGGTCCTCGGGGTGGTCGAAGAGCAGCAGGTCCACCCGGGTGGCGTGCTCGGAGAACAGGGAGAAGTTCACCCCGGTCCGGTCGAGGGTGGCGCCCAGCGGTTGCGGGCGCCCGGGGGTGACCTCCGCCGCCCTGATCGAGTAGTTACGGGCCAACTGACTGATCGTCATGCGTGTCGTCACTCCTGTGCGGCTGGCTCGGGCGTTCGGTGGTGCGGGCGCGGCCAGGGAGGGGGATGGCGAAGCCGTGGGCGGGCCGTCAGCCGACCGGCACCCGGTCGCCGGTCAGCGCGGCGAAGGCCTCGCTCCACGGGGTGGAGCCGACGCCGGCCTCGTTGAAGATCTCGAAGGTGACGCCGGCGGCGGACTCGCAGTACAGCGCCTGGACGCAGGCCTCGGCCACGTCCTGGCGGCAGACCTGGCCGAAGCCGCGGTCGCCCTGCTCCAGCCGGACCCGCTGGCCGGCCACCGGGGCGTCGGTCAGCCAGGCCGGCCGGACCACGGTGTAGCGCAGGCCCGAGTCGCGGACCGCGTCCTCGCCGGCCAACCGCCAGTCGAGCACCCGCCCGTAGGCGTTCAGCGGGTGGGCGCGGTGGGTGGCGTGCATCTGGCTGACCAGCACCACGTGCGGGCGGTGGGCGCCGACCGCGGCGGCCGCCAGGGCGTGGCGCACGCCCTGGTAGAGGGTGGTCTCCGGCCGGTCCGGGCCGTCGTCGCTGGTGCCCGGCTCCACGCAGTAGATCAGCGCGGAGCTGCGGGCCAGCGGCTCGACCAGCGCCTGCGGGTCGCGCACGTCCCCCTGGTAGAAGACGGCGCCGGGGGGCAGGCTCCGTCTGGCGCTCTGCACGCTGCGCCCGACCACGCGTACCCGCTCGCCGCGGTCCAGCAGCTTCTGCACGATCAGCCGGCCGAGCCGGCCGGCGCCGCCAATCACCACTGCGTGGCTGTCCATCGGTCACTCCTCGCTGTCTCGGTGGGTGTTCGGGGTGCAGGGAGGTGGCCCTGCGGGCGGGATCCGGGCGCGCGACCGCCGGGGCGGAGCCGGGTGGCCCGCCCCGTCGGCGCCGTCAGACCCAGCGCAGGACGTCGTCGGAGTTGGTGAGCTTGGTGCCGGAGGGCAGGTTGGCCAGCGCCGGCACCCGCAGCCGCGGGTAGACGCTGACGCCGGAGAGCCGGGTGCCCTGCCAGAGCTGGACGCCGTCGCCGACCGCGCAGTACCCGTCGAGGCGGACCGGGTGCTCCAGGGCCGAGTGGATCTCGGACATCGGGCCGATGTAGGAGTCGGTGATCTGCGCGTACGGGCCGACCACCGAGGAGTCGCCGAGCGAGGTGCCGCTCAGCCGGGCGCCCTCGCGCAGCTCCGCGCCGTCGCCGATGTCGGTGTACTCCAGGTGGACGCCGGCGCCGATGGTGACGTGGCGGCCGATCCGCACGCCCGGGCCGACCCGGACGTCACCCTGGGCGATCTTGTCGGCCAGCGTGGTGCCGCAGACGTCGTCCTTGGTGTAGAGGCTGGACTCGTGGATCCAGTAGCGCGGCTTCTCGTTGTGCGGCTCGGCCATCAGCTGGTTCATCTGCTGGTAGTCGCCTGAGAGCACGTGACGCAGCGTCAGCAGGTAGTCCTCGACGTTGCCCAGGTCGCCCAGCCGGGCGATGTGGTGGGCCGCCACCGGCTTGCCGTGCTCCACCAGCCAGGGCAGCAGGTCGCCGCCCCAGTCGAGTCTCTGGTAGGCCTGGCGCATCAGCTGCGGCTCGCGCGCGGCCAGCCGCAGGAGGGCGCAGTCCACCAGGTACATCCCCGCGTTGGTGGGGATCATCGCGCAGCTGTCGCTGGTGACCTCGGGGAAGATCTCGTGGACCCGCGCCAGGTCGGGCTTCTCCACGAACCCGGAGACCAGGCCGGCCTGGTCGGTGCGCATCGCACCGTACTTGCCGGCCACCTCCAGCGGGCTGCGGGCCACCGCCGCGACGGTGACCAGGGCCCCGGTGCTGCGGTGGGTGGCCTCCAGCTCGGCCAGGGAGAAGTCGAAGATGGAGTCGACCGGCAGCACCAGCGCCTGCTCGGTGAGGTCCCACTGTTCGAGGTTGTGCAGGGTGGCGGCCCCGGAGCCGACGTTGTACCGGTCGAAGCTGGAGCGCGAGTAGCGCACCTCGACGCCGTACCGTTCGCCGTGGCCCAGCAGCAGCTTGATCTGGCTGCGGTTCTCCAGGCCCTGGGCCACCACGTAGAAGCGGCGGATGCCCTGCTCGCGGCAGGCATCGACCACCCATTCGATCAGCCGGCGGCCCGCGAACGGGATCAACGCCTTGCTGCGGATGTAATCGGCGGATTCGAGCGTGATGGGCTTCGCGCGCTCTCCCCGTCCCCCGGCCAGGATGATCCCGACTGTCCCGCTGTCTCGCTCGGTCATCTCGCTTCCCTTGCTAGGCGACCTTGTGGAGCACGATACAACACCTCGTGTCAAAGACTGTCAAGAACATAGTCAACTGCGAGCGCAGGCGCGAGCCGCCCCGGTGAGGGGCCTCGCGGAGCTGTCGGAGATAGGCGAAAAAACGGGACAGAATGAATTGTTCCCGCAGGAACAATTTCCCTTGACCAGGCCTTGGACCCAGCCTTCACGTCCACAGATGCGTGGGGCATGATTATTCCACCGCGTCTAGGGGGGCGCGTGTGACTGCTGTTGATGGAGATGCGGGGGACCATGATCACGCGGGCTCGCCGACGTGCGGCTTTTTTCGACCTCAGACACGATCTGCTGGCGTCCGACTCGGCGCTCGCGATTCTGGAGGCGGCGGTCAGGCATCGCAGTGCCGGTGACCTCCTGGTCTGCGTGTCGAACGCCGCAGTGGGCGTGGAGCCGCCCGGGGCCCGCGCCGAGTTCACCGCCGACCTGGTCCTCTATGCGGACACCACGGCCGGCGCGGGTTCGGAGGTGGTGGTGGAGGCGATGGCGAGGTTAGGCCTGGACGCCGCCCAGTGCTTCGCCTACGGCGACCACCGCGAGGGGCTGACCATTCTCGGAGTGGTGGGCAACCCGCGGGTGGTCGGTGGGGATCCGGTGCTCGCCGAACTCGCCCGGGACCGTGGGTGGCCGATCCTTTACGCTCCGCAGTCATGAAGGAAGCGGAATTATGAGTTCCGCTAACCCCGACGGCTCGGAGCTGCGCTTTTTCCACAGTGGTGGGCCGTACTTCACGAAGTACGGCCGCCGGCCCCCGCTTCGCCCGCCCGCTGCATAGCCTTCCTGGCGTCCGGATTACCGCACATTCGCGGCGAGCCGCGAGCAGGCCGCGATCAGCGTGCGACGACAGGAAAGGGCTAGGTGTTCAACATGGCCGGAGTGACCCGACGGGGGTTCCTGGGGGCGGCGACCGCCACGGTCGTCGCGGGCAGCACGGGGGTGCAGGTGGCCCTTGCCGACGCCCCGATTGACATGCCAGCTGACAGCACGACGGGGGCTGTCAATTTCGCCGCGCCGCTCGCGCCGACGGCCGTCGTGACCTCCACCGACCGGCGCTACCTCGATCTGACCAACCGGGGCTACAACACCCGCTTCGTCGCCCAGCCGGAGTCGGTCCGGGTGGTCCACTCGACCAGCCAGGTCATCGCCGTGGTGACCGAGGCGGTCCAGAACAACAAGCGGCTGGTCGTGCGCAGCGGCGGGCACTGCCTGGACGGACTGGTCGACGACCCCGCGGTGCAGATCATCATCGACATCTCGGAGATGACCGACGTCGTCTTCGACCCGACCCGCCAGGCCTTCATGGTGGAGGCCGGCTCCATGCTCGGCCACGTCTACCGCACGCTCTACCTGGACTGGGGCGTCACGGTTCCCGGCGGCACCTGCCCGACCGTCGGCGTCGGCGGCCACGTCACGGGCGGCGGCTACGGCGCGCTCTCCCGGCAGTACGGCTCGATCGTCGACCACCTGTACGCGGTCGAGGTCGTCGTGGTCGACGCCACCGGCACGGTGCGCTCGGTGGTCGCCACCAGCGACGCCGGCGACCCCAACCGCGACCTGTGGTGGGCCCACACCGGTGGCGGCGGCGGCAACTTCGGTGTGGTGACCCGCTACTGGTTCCGCACCCCGGGCGCCACCGGGGACCCGGGCAGCCTGCTGCCCAAGCCCCCGGTCACCCTGGTCAAGGGCGTGGTCAGCTGGCCGTGGAGCGGGATGAACGCCACCGACTTCGCCACCATCGTGCGCAACCACGGCGCCTGGCACGCGGCCAAC
This sequence comes from Kitasatospora sp. LaBMicrA B282, assembly GCF_050325825.1. Lineage (NCBI taxonomy): Bacteria > Bacillati > Actinomycetota > Actinomycetes > Kitasatosporales > Streptomycetaceae > Kitasatospora > Kitasatospora sp. LaBMicrA B282. The sequence goes on along the minus strand of NZ_JBNQTI010000002.1, from coordinate 134,329 downwards.
AGCGCCGACGGCTCGCCCTACGCCGGCCTGCACAGCGTGCTGATCCTGGCCAACGTGGCGGTCGGCGGCATCACCCTCAGCGCGCAGATCGACGGCACCCTGCCCAACGCGAGCCAGCTGATGACCGCCTACCTCAGCGCGGTGACGGCCGGCGTGAGTGCGCCGAGCACCACCTCGCAGAGCACCGTGCCGTGGATGAAGGCCACCCTCACGGACATCTACGCCACCGGCGCGTTCAGCCGCAGCAAGTCCAAGGGCGCCTACCTGCGCCAGGGGTGGACCGACGCCCAGTCCGCCAGCCTCTACCACTTCCTGTCCGACGCGACCTACGACGGCCACGCCGAGGTGCTGCTCTACTCCTACGGCGGCCACGCCAACACCGTCGACCCGGCGGCCACCGCCATGCCGCAGCGCGACTCCATCCTCAAGGCCAACTTCATCAACTACTGGGCCGACCCGACCCAGGACACCCGCCACGTCGGCTGGATGCGCACGCTCTACCAGCAGGTGTACTCCACCACCGGCGGCGTCCCGGTGACCAACGCCGCCAACGACGGCTCCTACATCAACTACCCGGACGTCGACCTCACCGACCCCAACTGGAACACCTCGGGCGTCCCGTGGCAGACCCTGTACTGGAAGGACAACTACCCGCGCCTCCAGCAGATCAAGGCCGCCTACGACCCCACCAACTTCTTCCACCACGCCCTGTCCATCACCGCCCCCGGCTCCTGAGTCGCGCCCGGCTCCTGAGCCGGCCCCGAAGGAGCGGATCGCACCCCTTCGCCGGTTGCGATCCGCTCCTTCGGGCGTGCGAGGATCCGTCATGGACCTGCTCTCGCTCCGCTACTTCCAGGCCGTCGCCCGGCACGAGCACATCAGCCGGGCCGCCGAGGAACTGCGCGTCGCCCAGCCTTCGGTGAGCCGCACCATCGCCCGGCTCGAGGCCGAACTCGGCGTGCCGCTCTTCGACCGGCACGGCCGGCGCATCCGGCTCAACCGGCACGGCGCCGCGCTGCTGCGCCGGGTCGACCGCGCGCTGGCCGAACTGGACGACGCCCGCCGCGAACTGGCCGACGCGGCCGGCCGGGACCAGGGCACGCTGGCGGTCGCCGCGGAGACCCTGCTGCTGCTCACCGACCTGCTCGCCGCCTTCCGCGAGCGCCACCCAGGGGTGACGATCCGTCTCCTCCAGTCCCCGGTCGACGAGATGCGCCGCCGGCTGCGCGACCGCGAGGTGGACTTCTGCATCGCCTCGCAGCCGCTGAGCGGACCGTCGCTGCACGCGGTCGAGCTGCTGCGCGAGGAGGTGCTGCTCGCCGTGCCGCTCGGCCACCACCTGGCCGGGCGCGACCGGGTCGAGGTCGCCGAACTCGCCGACGAGGTGTTCGTCAGCACCCGCCCCGGCCACTGGCAACGCGCCCTGCTCGACCGGCTCTTCGCCGGGGCCGGACTGACCCCGCTGATCGCCTGCGAGGGCGACGAACCCGGCGCCACCCAGCTCCTGATCGGCGCCGGCCTCGGGATCGGCCTGGCCCCCGCGGTCTCCCGGGCCGCCGTGCCCGACGCGCCGCTCGCCTGGCTGCGCATCGACGCCCCCGACTGCCACCGGGTGCTCTCCCTGGTCCGCCGTCGGGACGCCTACCTCTCCACCGCCGCCCGGGACTTCCACGACCTCGCGGTCGACCGGCTCGGGCGCGCCCCCAGCACGCTCTCAGTACCGCACGGGCATGAACACATGACGGAACTGGTCGTGGAAGGCATGAACCGCTCCGTCTACCGTCGATGACAGAACGTCGCGGCCGACCCGCGACGGACCACCGACCCTGCGGAGGCACCCATGTCCGAGACCCGGCCCGCACCGGCCGACCGCGGTTTCGTCAGTTACGCCGAAGCCGTCCTCGACGCGCTCGCGCAGCACCCCGACCGGACGGCGCTGGTCAGCGCCGACGGGCGGCGGATCCGCGCGGCCGAGCTGCGCGAGAGCACCCACCGGCTGGCCCGGGAGCTGGCCGCGCGCGGGATCGGCCGCGGCAGCACCGTCGCCCTGCTCACCGGCAACACGCCCGAGGCGCTCTTGGCCCGGTACGCGGCCAACCTGGCCGGCGCCCGGGTGGTCTTCCTCTACGACGGCATGGCCCCCGAGACCCTCGCCCGGATCGTGGCGAGCGTGGAGACCGAGCTGCTGCTCGTCGACCCCACCCGCGAGCAGGACGCCGCCCTGCTGCTGCCGCTGGTCGAGGTGCCGGCGGTCGCGGCGCTCGGCCCGGGCCGGCACGGCGAGGACATCCTCGCCGCCGCCCACCGGCAGCCCTCGACCCCGTTCGCCGTCCCGGTCGGCCCGGACGACGACTGGTGCATCCGCCACACCGGCGGCACCACCGGCATCCCCAAGGGGATCCAGCTCGCGCACGGCCCCTACCGGAACGCGATGGCCGCCCCGGACCCCGACGCCGGCGACCCGCCGCGCTACCTCGCCTGCACCGCCCTGGCCCACCTCGCCGGCCTCTTCGCCGACCTGACGCTCCACCACGGCGGCACGGTCGTGCTGCAGCCCGCCTTCGAGCCCGGCGAGGTGCTGGCCGCGGTCGAGCGCGAGCGGATCACCGACCTGTGGCTGCTGCCGCCGCTGCTCCACCAGCTGCTCGACCACCCCGCCGTGTCCACCACCGACCTGTCCGCCCTGCGCCGGATCACCTACGGCGGCAGCCCCGCCTCCCCGGCCCGGCTGCGCCAGGCGGCCGAGGTCTTCGGGCCGGTGCTGCACGGCGTGTACGGCCAGAGCGAGGCCCTCGCGCTCACCGCGGTCGGCCCGGCGGAGCACGCCGTGACCGGCCGCGGCGGGCAGGTCACCGTCGGCCGCCCGCTGCCCGGCGTCGAGATCGCCGTCCGCGACGAGCACGGCCGCACGCTGCCGGCGGGGGAGGAGGGCGAGGTGCACGCCCGCACCCGGGGCGCGATGCGCGGCTACTGGAAGCAGCCCGAGCTCACCGCCGAGGTGCTGCGCGACGGCTGGGTGCGCACCGGCGACATCGGCTACCTCGACCAGGACGGGTACCTCTTCCTGGTCGACCGCCGCAAGGACGTGATCATCGTGGTGGGCGGGCACGTCTACCCCAGCGAGGTCGAGGAACTGCTGCTCGCCCACCCGGGGGTGGCGCAGTGCGCGGTCTTCGCCGTGCGCGACGAGGACGCGACCGAGCACGTGCACGCCGCCGTGCTGCCCGCTCCCGGCCACCACCCGGACCTCGCCGAGCTGCGCGAGTTCGTCACCACCCGCAAGGGGCGGATCTACGCCCCGGACGCCGTCCACCTGGTCCCGGCGATCCCGCTGACCTCGGTCGGCAAGCCGGACAAGAAGGAACTCCTGCGACTGCTCGGCCGGTAGCCCGGATCACCGGAACTCCGGTGTGATGGTGAGGCGTTCCGGCGGGAAGAGCTCCGCCCCCAGGACCCGGACCTTCGGGCCGTCCGGGTCCTGCCCCACCCGCACCCGCAGCTGCGGGCTGCGGTTCAGCTCGCGCAGGTCGATCTCCGAGCAGCCGGTCGGGTCCGGGTACAGCCGCAGGCTCGTCATCGCGGGGAAGACCTCCAGCAGGCGGCCCAGCGGCTGGCCGTCGGCCACGTAGGACAGGTGCACGTCCGTGACGGTGGGGATATCCGCGGGCGGCTGCCAGGCGGTGAACTCGACGGCACTGAGCAGGAGTTCGGTCAGCTTCGGCAGCTGGGTCAGCACGTCGAGCGAGCGGCCGGCCGGGCGCCGGTCGGGGCGGTCCACGATCGTCAGGTCGGCCAGCGGGAGGCCGCGCAGCGGTTCGAGGTCCACCAGATCCGGACAGTTCGCCAGGCCCAGCCTTCGCAGCCGGGGCCAGTCGCGCAGGAAGCCGAGGTCGCGCAGACCGTCGAGATCGCTGAGTCCGAGTTCCCGGACGCTCTCGCCCAGGAACGCCCACTCGGCGGGCTCGAAGCCCCGGACCGCGAGCAGCTCCAGGCAGGTGACCGGCGGCAACGCCCGCAACTCGTGCAGCTGCGACAGGGAGGTGACGACGACCGATCCGCGGGACAGGTCAGCCCCGGCCAGGACCCGCGAGGCGAACTCGTGCTCGTCGAAGTAGCGCCACTGGCAGAGGGCTCCAGTGAACAGCAACTCCCGCTTGCTGTCCACCAGTTCGGCGAGCAGATCCAGGGCCGCGGCGCCGCCGATCCAGCCCAGCACGAAGGTCAGCCGCCAGGCCGTGTCAGGCGTGAGCTCGGCCTCGCCCGGCAGCGTCAGCTCCCGCAGCAGCGGCACCAGGTCCGGTCCGGCCGTGGCGAGTTGGCGCCACCGCACGACGTCGTCGAGCAGGGCTGGCAGGTGCTCCCGGCAGCACTCCAGCACCGAGGCCCGGACGCCCCGGTCGAGTTCGGGTGCGTACGGGAGGCAGCCGGCGGCGAGCAGCACCACGTCCGACCGCCGGTCGCCGGAGGTCCGCCCGACCTCCGCGAGGATCCGCTCGAAGAGCTCGGCCCGGTCACGCCGACCGCAGTGACCCATCGTCATCCGGATGACGTCGCCCCAGCGTTCGTCGTCGGCGTGCCCCGCCAGCATGCCGAAGTCGCGCTCCTCCTCGAGCTCCAGCGCGGCCAGGTAGTCCTGGAAGGTGCGGTGGACGAACTGGAAGGTCTGCACGCTGGTCTCGGTGAGCAGCCCGCTGCGGTTGAGCAGGTGGCGCCAGGCGGCCTCGGCGTCGCCCTGGCGCGCGGCGTTCGGCAGGTCGCGCAGCGCCCGCTCCAGCTGCGCCACGGCGTCCTGGTGCCGGCCCTCGACCTGGTTGTTGCGCGCCAGCCAGTGGGCGATCCGCCGCAGCATCGCCAGCTGTTCGGCCTCGGAGAGCTGCAGCCGCTCGGGGTCGGCGATCCGGCGGCTCTGGTCCCGCCTGGTCAGCAGCATGGTCAGGGCGTCGCGGTAGATCTCCATCCGGTGGCTGGGCAGCACGCCGTGCGACTCCCGGTTCAGCGCGCAGATCATCGCGCACAGCAGCGGGCTGTCGGTGAGCTGGGACAGGTCGGCCGAGGCCGCCAGCGCCCGCAGCAGGTCCTCCTGGTCCCGGGCCGCCAGCGCCGCCTGCCGGGCGACCTCGGCGGGCGGGTCGTCGGGGGCGAGCACCTCCTGGAGGGAGGCCCGGTGCCAGCGCTCGATGAACCGCTTCCGGTCCTCCTCGCCCATGGCGCAGAGCGACAGCTCCTCGAAGCCGAGGTGGTCCAGCCAGCCCGGCGGCACCGCCGACGGGCGCACGGTGGCCAGCGTCCACACCCGGGGGTAGTGGCGGAGCAGGTTCTCCAGCCACTCCAGGACCTCCTCGCGCTGCTCGGCGGGCACCTCGTCGAGCCCGTCGATGAGCAGCAGCGCCCGCCCGCTCCGCAGCACCCGGTGCGCCCAGCTCCGGGGCTGCTGCTCGGCGCAGAGCCGGCCGTCGAGGTCCAGGAACTCCTCCGGGCGGGGCTGCAGGTTCCCCCGCCGGAACAGCTTGCGCAACTGGAGGACCAGCGGCACCCGGTGGTCGAGCTCGGCGAGCTCCTCGCCCAGCCCACCGGCCGTCGCCCGCACGGCGAGCCACTGCACCAGCGTGGTCTTGCCCGACCCGGCCTGCCCGCGCAGCAGCACCCGGCTCCGCCCGCTGAGCACCCGTTCCACCCGCTGCGGTCCGCCGGCCAGCCCGCCGAAGCCCCCGGCCGGCGCCAGCCCGAAGGAGGCGCCGGCCCGGGCCGCCGGGCGGGCTTCCAGGCTGAGGTAGGCGGTGTCGAGCGCCCAACCGCCGCGCGCCTGGGCGTTCGACTGGCGCAGGCCGAAGATCCGGATCCGACCGTAGTCGACACCGATCGCCGCGGCGTACTCCCGCTCGAAGCGGCGGTCGCCGGCCGCGTCGGAGGCCACGTCCACCGGCTCCGGCGGCAGCCCGGGCAGGTGCTCGGCGAGCGCCTGCCGGAAGCCGGGGTCACGCAGCAGACCGGCAACCGGCACGGCCTCGACCCGCGTGTGCCCGTGCACGCCCGGGCGGTGGTCGGCGACCACCACACCCATCAGGAACTCCTGGTGGAACAGGGCCGCACCGGACATCCCGGCCCAGGGGGAGGAGCCGGCGGTGGCGGTGGCGGTGGCGGTGGCGGTCGTGGGTGCGGTCGTGGGCACGTGGTGGTCGTCCGCCAGCACGTAGCGCCCGGTGACGATCCCGCTGCCGGCCAGGAAGGTCCCGGCCAGCTGCTCGCTGTCCGTGCGATCGCCGCCGCGCCGCCCCTTGGCCGGGAAGCCGGTCGCATGACAGTCCCTCAGCGGCCGCAGGCCGTCTGCCCAGCCCCAGTCGAGCGGGGCGAACCGGGCGGCCGTGGCGGGATCGACGAGGTCGCCCCCGGCCAGCAGCAACGCCGTGTCCCGGGCGTCCGTGTCCTCGTCCGCCACCCACACCACCCGGCACTCGACCGGGCGACCGCCGGGCACGGCCACCAGGCAGGTTCCGCCTGTCCCGCCCGTCCTGCCTGTTCCGCCTGTCCCGCCCGTCCCGCCGACGACGTGCGCCGCGGTCAGTACGACGCGCGGCGTCAGCAGGTACCCGCTGCCCTGGACCCGGCCCTGCACCCACGCCACCCGCCGGGCCGAGAGCGTCACGCCTCGCCCTCACCGGGCGCACCGGCCCCGAACGGATCCAGCGACCCGACGTCCGGATTGCCGACCAGCAGACTCCCGTCGCCGCCGGCCGGCCGCGGGGTGAGGGTCACCGACAGCTTGTGCACCCGGCTCTGCGCCACCCCGCCCTCCAGGTCACCGGAGAGCACCCAGGCCTTGACCCCGCCCTTCGCCCGCGCGTCCCGCTTCAGCTCCACCGTGAACTCCAGCGCCACCGGCCCGACCTCGAACTGAACCGCCTGCCCGGCCCCCCGCTCCGCCGCCTCCGACAACTGCCGCCGGATCGCCTCGATCGCGTCGGCCAGTTCGATGCCGTGGTCCATCGCCGCAGCCCCCCATCCGTTCTGATGCCTCGTCGGACCGAGGCTATCCGGGAGGGGGTGTGCCTGCGGCGCCGTCGGCGGAAGTCGAGGGCTGACCGGGCTGCGGTATTATGATCAATTTGGCCTTGATTGGTCCGCAACAACACTGGTGTGTCGATGGGTGGGGGTATGGCATGGTCGACCTGGACTTCGAGCGGAAGGTCAATCCGTGGCTCTTCGACAGCTCGGGCAACCTGACCGAGCAGGCGAAGAAGCAGTTCCCGGATCTCGCGGGTGACACCAGCCCGGTCACGATCGGTTCGACCGCGACCGGCGGCACCGGGGGCGGCAGTGGTGGCGGTGGCACGACCGTCACGGTGAGCACCGGCGCGCTGAACACCGCCGGTCAGAACGCGACGACGCTGCGGGGCACGCTGCACACCGAGTGCGACAAGCCGTGGACGAACGTCGGCACCGCCGTCGGCGCACTGCAGGGCTGGCAGAGCAGCATGGCCCTCTACAACGCCTGGGCGACCTGGGAGTCCCAGGTCCAGGCGCTGGCGGCGCGGCTGGATGCCGTCGCGCAGAACCTGCACACCACCGCCCAGAACTACGACACGACCGAGGGCGCCAACCGGGGCCGCTTCGGCGGCCAGGGGTGAGCTGACCCACCATGGTGACCTTCGACCAACTCCAGCACACCGACCTCAGCAGTCTCGACGGCGCCGCCTCCGACTTCGAGGCGCTGGTCCGCAACTGGGACCTCTCCACCGAGCTGCAGACCTCGGTCATCGGCACGCTGCAGGGCTGCGGCTGGACCGGCCCGGCCGCCGAGGCCTGCGCCGGCTCGCTGACCGACGTCCGCAACCAGATCGACATGGCCTTCGAAGAGGCCAGCGGCCTCGCCCGCGCGCTGCGCGACGGGCACACCGAGTTCGCGGCGGCGCAGCAGGCCCTGCTGACCGCGGTCCAGTCCGGCACCCAGGAAGGCCTGACGATCGACTCGTCGGGCACCGTCCAGTGGCCGCCCGCCACCAGCGACGCGGACAAGCACGACCCGCAGTACGACTCGACCTGGAAGAGCAAGGCCGACGCGATCCACCAGCAGATCCAGGCGGCGCTGGACCGTGCCACCACGGCCGACCAGGGCCTGGCGTACACCGTCGGCGCCGATACCGGCACGAGCACCCAGAGCTTCACCTGCTCGCCGGTGGGCGGGCTGGAGACCGGCGAGGTCAAGCAGGCCGCCGACCTGCTGAGCCTGGGCAGCAAGGCCACCGACGCCCAGGTCGCCCAGCTGAACGCGATCCTGAAGGCGCACGCCAACGACCCGCAGTTCAACACCGACTTCTACAACACGCTGGGCCCGGACGGCTTCCTGAAGTCGTACGGTGCGATGGGCGAGTACAGCTACTACGGCACGCCCGACAAGGACAACCTCACCCAGCTCCAGGTCAATCTCGGCACGGCACTGGCCAGCGCCACCGACACCAAGAACGTGCCGCACCTGTCCGACGAGTGGGAGGCGGGGCTGCGCAAGGCGGGTGCCACGCAGTACCAGCTGCTGCCGGACCAGTTGCAGGGCGGCAACCCGTACGGGTACCAGATCCTGTCCAACATCCTGCGGACCGGCAACTACGACGCGCACTTCCTGCAGCCGATCGCCGAGCACATGACCCAGCTGAGCGAGCAGGACCCGCACATGTGGTCGGACGCGGTCATGAAGGCCAACCCGGTCACGCAGACCTTCTTCCTCGGCCCGGGGGACGGGAAGAACGGCGGCCTCAACCCGATGTCGGGCATGCTGGAAGCCCTCGGGCACAGCCCGGACGCGGCGACGAAGTTCTTCTCCGACCCGCCGACGCAGTACAACCCGGACGGGACGGTCAAGGCGGCGGCGAGCGGGTCCAACAACTACCTGGCGAAGCTCACGGACCCCGGCTACGGCTCCATCCTCCAGGACATCACGACCAAGGACGCCATCCTGGGCGGCAAGGCCTGCGACCTGGAGGCGGGCGCGCTCGGCCACGCGCTGGAGGCGGCGACCATCGGGCAGCCGTACGACGCGGAGGGGGTGCCGTATCCGCTGCACACGCCTGCGATGACGTCGGTGATGCAGCAGGTGGTGACGTTGATGGGCACCAACAAGGGACCGGACTTGATCACCGGGAACGGTGCCGTCTTCCACTCGATGAACACCAGCCTCGGTCACATGACCGCCGCCTACATGGGCGAGGTGCAGTCGGCGTTCGCTCCGCATGACAAGCTACCGCTGTACGAGACGGTGGATCCCAATCACCCCCAGCCGACGCTGGATTCGGCAGCCACCACACGGTTCCTCGCGGCGCTCGGCCACGACCCCGACGCCTATGGCAGCATCGCGCAGGCGCAGCAGGCGTACACCACGGCTCATGTGCACGACATCATGCAACAGGCCGGTGACCACAAGTACTTGGAGGCCGCACTGTCGACCGCGGCCCGTCCGGGCGGCACGGTGGCGGCGATCCTCACCGGTGGGAAGGCGGACGCGATCTACGCGCAGCACCAGCAGAGCGACGCCGCCTACAACAAGGCGATCGACCGCGACGCGGGTTGGGCGCAGAAGCTCTGGGACATGACGGGCGGCGGCAAGATCGGTCCCATGCCGGTGGTCGGTGGCCCGATCAACGGGCAGGCCAGCGGGATCATCCAGAGCGTGGCCTCCTGCTACAAGGTCGACACGCATGGTTTGGCAGCCGACCAGGTCCTCCAGTCCAGTGGCACCGCTGAGACCGGGGCCGGCGATGCAGCTCGGAACGCGGTTCTGTCGGCAGCCCTGGCGCAGGGAATGAACACCACCGATGCCACTGACCTGGCCAACTTCGCTTCCGACGGCGCCCAGAACGGCTTCGCCGACGGTGCCGCGAAGTACCTCACAGGTTCGAAGTGACATGACCGAACACGAAGACGACACTCCTTCGACGAGCCGCGTGACGCGTCGGCGCCGGTGGGCCGGCGCCATCGCCGCCGTGCTGGTGGCGGCCGGAGTCACGGCCTTCTGGTGGAAGCCGTGGCAGTCCGTCGTGCTGCCGCAGTCGGCCTGCTGGTCCGTTCTCGGTCCGGATGACCTCAGGCCGCTGGTCGGGACGAACGGGACGGCCGTCGACCACTCGGGGGCCGAGATCGTCACCCCGATGACAGCGGGCCTCGGCTCCGGGCAGAGCTACTGCGCCGTGCGGTGGGCGGGAGACTCGGTCCTCGAAGCGACGGTCCAACCCAGTCGGAACGGCCTTGCGATGTCGGGCGTCCAGTCGAGGGGCGGGCACGCACTGGACTTCGGCCCGGACGCCCAAGGGTGGATCGACGACCAGCACGACATCCTTGAGTTCTACCTGCGGTGCGACTTCCAGGTCCCGGCCGAGTGGGCCGACGGTCCCGCCACACCGTACGTGTGGATCACCATCGACGGGGCTCCGGAGGACTCGCAGTACTCACTCACCCGGGTGCGCCAGGCGTACGCCGACATCGCGCTCAAGATCGCGCGGACCGTCGTGACGCAGTACCAGTGCACCAACCCTGTCCACCTCGCCGACAAGGCACCGACCGTTCCGGCGGCCGCGAAGGAGACGACGCCGTAGGCGGGTCGGCCGTGTGGATGCCCTGATCAAGCTGCTGATCAGGGCATCCGCCGTTACGTCCGGGTGGGGGCAAGGATCGTGGCCCTCGCTCGGCCGCCGTCGACCCGACCATCATCCGCCGGGGCAGCCCACACGTACCGGCTGCTTTCGCGGGTCCACTCGGCAAGCGCCCGGCGGAACTGGTCGAGCGCCCGGGCGAACTGCGCTGTGTCCTCCCGAACCTCACCCTCAAGCACTGAACCGCCCGCGAGCCCGACGCTCTGCGCCCGCGCTGCCCACAGGCGTACGGCGAACCGACGCTCCTCCGCGGCCAGCAGTTGCTCGACCTCCGCGCGCGCCTGCTCGATCGACATCGCCTCCGCGTGAACCAAGGCCTGAACCGCGGTGAACGTGTCACCGGGGGCCGCCGCCAGGTCGTTCAGCAGGATGCCGCAGGCAGAGAATGCTGCCACGAGCTCCTGAACGAGCGGATCCCGCCAGTCCAGGGTGACGCACAGGTTCGCGACCTCGCACCACATGGCGGCCAGCTGCATCCCGCCGTCGTCCGGCCGCAACCGCAGGTACTCCGCCAAGGAAGGTGTCCGCCCAGGCCGCAGGTAGGACAACAGCTTCGCCTCGGCGGTGGCGAGCCACACGCCCAGCGCCTCGCGGAACCGGCCCCACCACCACCCAGGCATGATGGCCCGGGTCTTCGAGCACAGGTCACCGAGCGCGACGGCGAGCGGGTGGGTGTCCGCTGGCAACGGCTCGTCATCCACAGCACCCACCAGAACAGGTGTGACGTCGCTGATTGCCGGATCATCAGCGTCGAATGAGTCGTCAACGAGCCAGGTCCACACGGCCCATTGCGCGGCGAGTCGAAGTGGTTGCCCCTTGGCAGACGGCCATGCGCGCAGGCACAGGTCGAGGTACCCGTGCGCCAGGTACGTTTCGGGATCCGGGTGCAGGTGGCAAGCCTCCAGCCATTCGCGGATCGTCATGTGCAGACCGGCGTGCCTGGGGTCGTCGGCTCCGGCTGGAGCGGGTGCTGTGGTCACACAGGGATCATCGGCCGCTGGCAGGGCGCGAAGTGCCACAACCTGTGGCACTCATTCAGACGGCGCGGGCCCACCGACAGAACGCGCGCAGCTCCTCGTCCCGCCCCCGGGACAAGCGCAGAAGCGTCGCCAACTCGGCCCGCACCTGTCCGTGCTCGCGGACATGCTGCGGCGCGATCCGCCGCGCGACCTGGAGCGACTCCAGGGCGTGCTCGCGCCGGCCCAGCTGCATCTGCGCGCGACCGAGATCGATGTAATAGTGCGAGCGACGCTCCGCCGGCAGCGTGCGCAGGGGTGCCCACCGGCTGGCCTCAGCGACCGCCCGGGCAAGCCCGGCTGGATCGGCAAGCTCGACGGCGACCGCCAGCCGGTGGATCTGAAGCGAGTCCGGGCCGACCGCGGTCCCGTCGTACAGGCTCTCTGGAACCTGGGTGGCCAGCCGGTCGGCCGCCGCCAGGTGCGTTCGGGCGTGGCCTGGGTCCCGGAGGCGTCCGGCAACCACCGCGGCCCGCATGTGGAGGGCGGCCCCCGCGGCGGCGAGCGGTACCGTGACCGGGCTGGGAAGTGCCTCGGCGGCAACTTCCAGAGCCCGTAGCCCAGCGCCAAGCTGGTGGGAAGCGAAGAACACCTCCGTACGGACGTACGCGGCCGAAGCCAGCACGGCCGGGTCCTCGGTGATGCCGGCCGCCCAGCGCATCAGATCTACCAGGCGCGCCGACAGGTCGACGTAGCCGTACTTGTAGGCCACAGCGTCAGCTGCGCGCAGGGCGAGCACCAGGAGCCTGGCGATGTGTTGCCGCTGCCGGCCGGCCGCAGAGTCCAGCGCTCGGCACAGCTCCTCCAGCAGCCCGGGCGCCTGCTCGGCGAGCCGGCCGTAGCGGGACTGCACACGGTGCTGAGTCAGCTCGTCGACCGCGGCCTCCAGCGCTGCGGCCGTTCTGACGGGCCCATCCCCTGGGAGGTCGTAAACGGCGATGGCGCTCTGGATGGCGGGGATCATTCGGTGGACGCGACTGTCAGTGCGCCCGGGGCCGCCGAGCAGTTCGCCTGCCGTCGTGCCGAGCGCCTCGGCGAGTGCGTCGAGCACCGCGTCGCTCGGCGAACGCTCGCCGCCCTCCACCTTGCGGAGCATGCTGAGCGAGACCCCCGACGCCTCGCACACTTGGGCCCGTGTCATGCCGGAAAGGGCCCGTGCTGTGGCGATTCGGTATCCGAGCAGGACGGCGCTGGGCATGCTGGACTCCGTTCCGTGCGACCACTCGGAACGGTACCCGGGGCCCGCCCGGCCCGGGGGCTCAACAGACTCAACGTCGCCTGGTGGAGCGGTTCTTCATACCGCCTTGGTCAGCAGGTCCACCAGCTCGCTCAGCGAGTCGCTGGTCCAATTCGCTGACGGGGCCACCGTGGTGAGCCCGATGGGGCCGCGGCGAAGGTGAGCGGCGCGGAGCCCAGCCGCCTGGGCGGGGACGATGTCGTTGGCCGGGTGGTCGCCGACGTAAACGATCTCTGCTGGTCGGCAACCGGTCCAGTCGATGACGCGCTCGAAGAACACCGGGTCCGGCTTGGCAACGCCCCACTCGGCGCTCGCGGCGATGCCGTCCACCGGCAGACCGAGCCGGCGGAGGCATTCGGCGGCACGGGAGTTCTGGTTGCCGGCCACGCCGACCCACACTCCGTGCTCCATGAGCTGCTGGAGGGCTGGGCGGACGTCCGGGTAGAGATCGGTCTCATCGAGGTACTCGTCGTGTCCGGCGGCGCGGCGCGCTTCCCATTCCGTGGGCACGTCGCAGCCCGGCCGCACGATCCTGATCGCCTCGGCGTTGTCCAGGCCCTGTGCGAGCACGGAGCCCACCAGCGCTGACATGGTGTGCGTGGGCACACCGAGCCAGGTGGCCCAGTCGTGCCAGTAACGGGTGTCGCTGGTGAGGGTTTCCCCGATGTCGCAGACCACGGCCCGGATCGTCATGGCGGCAGCGTATCCGGGCCTCGGGGGCCAGTGAATCGAACCAGGGGCAACCGAGGTCTCGCGGTGGGCGAAGCCTTGTACGACGGGTTCCGCAGACTGTTTGATTCGATGCTGACGGACGCCCACCGCGTCATCTGAGGAGGAGACGTTGGCGATCGAGGCCGAGCTGAAGGCGGTCGTGCGAGACCCCGAGGAAGTGCTGGACCAGTTGGAGAAGAACTACGGGCCCGGCCGACCCGAGGTCTACCAGGACACCTACTACGACACCGCTGACAGCGTGCTCGGGGCCGGGGATCGGGAGCTTCGGGTCCGGACCGTCCACTCGGTCCACGACACCAGGACCTTCCTGACCTACAAGGGTGCTCGCGTGGACGAGGCCTCCGGGTCCAAGCCGGAGTATGAGATCCGCACCGAGGACGCCGTCGCCGCACACGCGATCCTGCGCGGATTGGGCTACCTGCCTGTGATCGAGTTCGAGAAGCGCTGCCGGAACTACTCCTTCACGGTAAGCGGTCGTGACTTCCTGGCGACCCTCGTGCTCGTGCCCGAGCTGGACGGGAAGACCTTCATCGAGGTCGAGACGAGCACCGATGAGGCCGGCCTGGCGGAGGCCCTTGACACGATCCGGGGCGTCCTTCGCGAACTGGGGATCACGGAGGATGACTTCACCACGGAGATGTACACCGACGCGGTGGCCGCTGCGCGCTGACAAGTCGCGCTGATGCCCTCGCCGGGCGCCGACGGTCGGGGGCACGGTCCGTCTGCGTCTCGTGATCCCGACCGCCGACCGACGATACTCCTGGTGGTAGTGGATGCTCCGCTGTTCGACAACAACGGTGGTGGACGGCCGAAGGCGTAAGTTGCTTCGATGAGCGCCATGTCGACCGACGATCGCGTCCTGTACCTGCTGGGCTCCGCTGCCCCACCCGTGCTCGACCTCGTGCCCGTGATCGAGCGGGCCCAGGCCGATGGCTGGGACGTCTGCCTCGGCCTCACCCCCACGGCCGCCGACTGGCTGACCGACAGCATGTCGGACCTGGAGCAACTGACCGGCCACCCGATCCGCCACCGCCACCGACGCCCAGGCGAAAGCGACCCGTGGCCCCCGGCCACTGTGGCGCTCCTCGCACCTGCGACCTTCAACACCATGAACTCCTGGGCGCTCGGACTGACGTCCAGCTGGCCGGTCGCCTTCGCGGCTGAGGCGATCGGCAAGGGCATCCCCTTGGTCACGATGCCCTGTGTCAACCAAGCGCTCTGCGCCCACCCGCAGTTCGAGAGCACGATCGCGACCCTGCGAGGCGCCGGTGTGACGGTACTACTCGGCCCAGGTTCGTTCGAGCCGAATCCGCCGGGCCAAGGGCAGCCGGCCGCGTATCCGTGGCTGGTCGCGCTGAACGCCGTGCGCGAGGCGGTCGGCGAGTAGAGCCGCCCATGAGACCTCCATTCGCGCATGTGAGCGATGCTGGTCTCGCGGCATCCGCCTGAGTACCTTGATCGGGTCACGAACGGTCATTGCTCTCCAGCGGCTCGATGGATGACCGGACGGGTTGACCGCCCGGGGGAGTGCAGTCATGCCTCCGGGCCGCGTCCCCCCAACCCGTCCGTCACCTCACCCCCTCCGCACCGCCAGCTCGATCTCGTGGAACGGCGTCTCGTCGGGAACAAGGACCTCGTACCCGGTGCGTTCGAAGCCCACCCTGCGGTAGACGGCCTCGGCGCGGGGGTTGGCCTCGTGGACGTGCAGGCGGACGCGTTCGATCCGGGGCTCGGGGAGCGACCAGGACCACTCCAGGGCGGCGCCGAGCAACTGCTGAGCGAGGCCGGTGCCGCGTGCTGCGGGCTGGACGAAGACGCCGACGACATGGGTCTGGGGGGCCTTCGGCGGCTCCCCGAAGGCCTTCTCGTCGCCGGGCAGTTCGACGCGGACCGTGACCGTGCCGAGCCAGGCGCGGTCGGCGTCTTCCGCCACGAACTGCCGCAGGGACGTTCCCTCGGCGGAGGCCTGGGCGCGGTCCTGCCAGAACTCGTCGGGCCTGGCCAGGGCCTGCTCCAGGGTCTCCAGGAAGGCGAGGTGGGCGATGGGGTCCCGGAGTGCGGCGAGCCGGATCTCCTTGGCCTCGCGCCAGTCCTCACGTCGCACGGTCTTGATGGTGTAGATCATCCCTGGATCCTCGCACCCGCGTGGGCGGCGTTCGCAACGGGATTTCGAGCAGCGACCACCACTGGAACTCCCCCTGGAACTCCCCGTGGTCACCGTCCGCTCTGCGGAGCGACACCCCGAATTCCCGATCGCGACTCGAACGCGACTCGAATTCCCGCCAAGGCCCTGGTGTGATCTTGAGCGCTCTCCTATCGTGTCTCCTGGCTTTGTTGGGTACGGGGGAAGGAAACGGAAAATGACGCCTAGACAGCCGCGCACTGCGCATTCGTCCTCGACCGACGGGGAATCCGCCAGAATTCAGGAGCGACTCCAGGAGGATCTGGTCCGGGTCCGGGAGGCGCTGCACTCCCTCCTGGAGCCGCCGCACGACCGGGTCAGGGAGCCCGTGCTGTACGGCGTGCAGAACGGCGGGCAGCTGCTGCGGCCGACCCTGGTGCTGCTCTGCTCGTACCTGCTCGACACCGGGCGGGAGGGCCGGACCCACCGGCGCGTCATCGAGGGCGCCGCGGTCGTGGAGGCCCTGCACATCGCCACCCTGCACCACGACGACGTGATCGACGAGGCCCAGATCAGGCGCGGCAGGCCGAGCATCAACGCCAAGTACGGCACCGCCATCGCGCTGCTCACCGGCGACTACCTGCTGGCCCGCTGCATGCAGGGCGCCGCCGCGCTGGGCCGGCCGCACCTGCTCGCCATGGCCGAGACGCTGTCCGACCTGTGCGTCGGGCAGATGCTGGAGTCCAGCCAGCTGCACGATCCGCTGCGCAGCGAGGCGGACTACTTCGCCGCGGTCTCCGGGAAGACGGCGAGCCTGCTGCGCACGGCCGCCTCGATGGGGGCGCTGCAGGCGAAGGCCGGGAAGGGTGAGCGGGAGGCCCTGGAGAGTTTCGGTCACAACCTGGGCATGGCATTCCAGATCTGGGACGACATTCTCGATATCTGCAGCCGGGAAACCGGAAAGCAGCCGGCCAAGGACATTCTCAACGGCGTCTACACCCTGCCGGTGATCTACGCCGTCCAGGATCTCGGTAATCGCCTGGTGCCGACCCTGCGGAAACAACCGATTACCGCCGAACAATGCAGCGAGGTGGTGGCCGTCCTGCACGCGTCGGGTGCGATCGCCCGGGCCGCCAAGGTCGCGCAGCGGTACACCGACGACGCCCTGCACGCGGTGGAGACCCACCCGGCGACCGCCCCGCACGCGCCCGTCGTCCGGCGCTGCCTGAGCGACCTGGTCGGCAGCTTCGCCGACCGGCACCCCGCCCTGCGGACCCTGCAGAACGCCGCCTGACCGGCCCCACTCCGGGAACACCGCCGCTGCGGCCGCACGTCCGCGGGTCTGCACCCGCACGTCCGCGAGCCCACACCCGCGCGCTCCCGGGCCCTCCCGCCCGCCCACAGGCACCCCCGCCCGCCCACAGGCACCCCCGCACGTCCGCGGCCTCGCACGCCCGCCGCCAAGGAGTACCGCTGTGCCACACCTGCGAAGCGACCTCATCACCGACTACGACCGCCTCGCCGACACCTGGTGGGACCCGCGCGGCCCGCTCGCCCCGCTGGGCTGGATCGCCCGCGCCCGCGCCCAGTTCGTGCCTCCCGCCACCCGGGACGACGCCCGGCTGCTGGACCTGGCGTGCGGCGGCGGGCTGTTCGCCCCCCACCTGTCCGGCAAGGGCTACCGGCTGACCGGCGTCGACCTCTCCCAGCTCTCCCTGCGCGAGGCCGGCCGGCACGGCTACCACGCCCTCGCCCGCGCCGACCTCGCCCAACTGCCCTTCGCTGACGGCACGTTCGACGTGGTCACCGCCGGGCAGTGCCTGGAGCACGTCCCCGACCCGTACGGGGCCGTGGCCGAGGCCTGCCGGGTGCTGCGCCCCGGCGGCACGCTGATCGTGGACACCATCGCCGACACCCGGCTGGCCCGGCTGGTGGCCGTCACCCTGGCGGAGCGCCTGCCGCTGCCCGGCCGGCCCGAGCGCGGTACCCACGACCACCGGCTGTTCGTCAACCGCCCCCGGCTGCTGCGCACCGCGTGCTCGAACGGCGTGGAGCTCGAACTCCACGGTCTGCGACCGCACTTCAGGGAGGGGATCGGCTACCTGGTCGGGCGGCGCGACCGGGTCCGGATGGTCCCGGTGCGGGCCACCGGCGTGCTCTTCCTCGGCGTGGGGAGGAAGCGGTGAGCGCGACCATCCGTCCCGGCGCCCCGGAACGGCCGAGCGCCGTGCGCGCCTGGCTGCTCGGCGCCCGGTTGAAGACGTTGCCGGTCACCCTCGCCCCGATCGCGGTCGGCACCGCGGTGGCCGCCGCCGACGGCTCGGTCCGGGCCTGGCGCACCGCGCTGACCCTGCTGTTCGCCCTCGGCTTCGTGCTCGGCACCAACTTCCTCAACGACTACAGCGACGGCATCCGCGGCGCCGACGACAACCGGGTGGGCCCGGTCCGGCTGGTCGGCTCGGGACGGGCCTCCGCCCGGCAGGTGCTGCGCTTCGGCCTGGCGCTGTACGGCGTCGCCACCGTGGCGGGTCTGGTCATGGCCGTGACCATCAGCTGGTGGCTGCTCGCGCTGGCCGCGCTCTGCGCGCTCGGCGGCTGGTTCTACACCGGCGGCGCCAGCCCGTACGGCTACCGTTCGCTGGGGGACGTCAGCATCTTCGTCTTCCACGGCATCATCGCCGTCTGCGCCACCACCTTCATCCAGCTCCACCGGGTGCCCGCGACCGCGGTGGGCGCCGGTGTGCCGATGGGTCTGCTCGCCTGCGCGCTGCTGACCACCAACAACCTGCGCGACATCCCCACCGACAGCGCGGCCGGCAAGATCACCGTCGCGGTCCGGCTGGGGGAGCGCCGTACCCGGGTCTACTACGCGCTGCTGGTCGCCGCCGCCTTCGCCGCCGCGCTGGCGCTGGCGCCGCAGCGGCCGGCGGTGCTGCTGGTGGTCGCCGCCGCCCCGGTCGCGGTGCTGCCGCTGCGGCTGGTGCTCGGCGGGGCCCGCGGCGCGGCGCTGATCCCCGCGCTGGAGCACACCTGCTGGCTGCTGCTCGCCTTCGGCGCGCTGCTCTCGACCGGACTCGCGCTGTGACCGGGGTCGCCGCCGGCCCGCCGCAGCCCGCCCGGGGTGCCGCCGGGCGGGAGGCCCCGGCCCCCGCCGCGGGACGGGCCGAGCAGCCGCAGCACGAGGTGCTGGTGATCGGCGCCGGCTTCTCCGGCATCGGCACCGCGGTCGGGCTGCGGCGCGCCGGCATCGAGGACTTCCTGATCCTCGACGAGCAGGACGGCGCCGGCGGCTCCTGGCACGCCAACCGCTACCCCGGCGTCGCCGTGGACATCAGCGCCTTCTCCTACTCCTTCGCCTTCGCCCCGCAGCCCTCCTGGTCCCGGGCCTTCCCGCCCGGCGCGGAGCTCAAGGCGTACGCCGAGCAGTGCCTCGACCGGTACCGGCTGCGCTCCCGACTGCGCCTGAACTCACAGGTGGTGCAAGCGCGTTACGACGAGGAGCGGCACCTGTGGCAGGTCGCGCTGGCGGACGGCGCCACGGTGACCGGCCGCTACCTGGTCTGTGCCACCGGCTGGCTCACCCGACCCAAGACGCCCCGCCTCGAGGGCCTCGACGACTACACCGGCCGGGTCGTGCACACCGCTCGCTGGGACGCCGAACTCGACCTGACCGGACAGCGGGTGGCCGTGGTCGGCACCGGCGCCTCCGCCGTCCAGCTGGTCCCCGAGGTGGCGCCCCGGGTGCAACGCCTCGACGTCTACCAGCGCACCCCCACCTGGGTGTTCCCCAAGCCGGACGTCCCGGTGCCGGTGGCCGTGCGCCGGCTGTTCGCCGCCGCGCCCTGGATCCAGCGCGGGGTGCGGCTGGCCACCGACACCGCGACCGAGGTCAGCTTCGTCATCGCCATGATCCAGTACCGGCGGTTCCCCTTCCTGGTGCGCGCCGGCGAGGCCTTCGCCCGCCACTACCTGCGCCAACAGGTCAGGGGCGACCGGGCGTTGATGGCCGCCCTGGCCCCGCGCTACCGGCTCGGCTGCAAACGGCCGTCGTTCGGCAAGGGCTACTGGCGCACCTTCACCCGCGACAACGTCCGGCTGCACACCGAGCCCATCGAACGGATCACCGCCACCGGCGTCGCCACCGCGGACGGTACCGAACACCCCTGCGACGTCCTGGTGCTGGCCACCGGCTTCCACGTGCTGGACAACCTGCCGCCCTTCCCCGTGCACGGGCCGGGCGGCCGGGACCTGCGGGAGTTCTGGCGCACCGAGCGCTTCCAGACCTACGAGGGCACCTCGGTCAAGGGCTACCCCAACCTCTGGTTCATCGTCGGCCCGTACTCGTTCACCGGCGGCTCCTGGTTCGGCATGATCGACTACCAGGTCACCCACCTCACCCGGGTCATCACCGAGGCCCGCCGCCGCGGTGCCACCCAGGCCGTCGTCCGCACCGAGAAGCACGACGCCTCGTTCCGCCGCGCGCTGCGCCGCCAGCCCGGCACCGTGTTCGCGCACCCGAGTTGCGGCGGCACCCACAGCTACTACTTCGACGAGCACGGCGACGCCCCGGCGGTCCGCCCCTCGTCCACCTACGAAGCCGCCTGGCGGGCCCGGCACTTCGACCTCGACGACTACCACTACGACCACGCCGCCACCGCCGCCATCGACCCCGACCCCGACCCCGACCCCGCCATCGACCCCGACCCCGACCTCGAGCCGGCGCCGCGCCCCGCAGGAGCCCACCGTGCCACCGACTGAACCCTGGCCCGACGACCGGTTCCTGTGCCGGATGTACGCGCTGTTCGCCGCCGTCGGCACGCTGGTGATGGGCACCCTGGCCGTCGCCTTCGTCGTCCGGGACGCCGCCGCCGGACCGATCGGCGTGGTGACGGACTTCCTGCACGACGCCACCCGGAACCTGGCCTCCTGCTTCGTCTACACCGACCTGGCGCTGACCTGGGCCGCACTCGGCGCCTACATGGTCATCGAGGCCCGGCGCCGGCGGATCCGCCACGTCTGGGCGTACCTCGTCGGCGGCCCCGCCCTCGCCCTGATCGCCAGCTTCTCGCTCTTCATGTACGTGCGCCAGCGCCGGATCGCCGCGAGCCGCACCGCCGCCACGCCACCACCGGTGGCGACGCCCACCGCCCACGCCAGGAAGGAGCCGCAGCGATGACCACCGACGCGACCGAACCCACCGACGCGACCGGACCCACCGCCACCCCAGCCCCCACCACCGCGCCCGCGCCCGCCCGTACCGCGCCCGCCCGCACCGTCGAGGAGGCCCTGGCGCTCGCCGCCGACGCGCTGCGCCGCCACCAACACCCCGACGGGCACTGGCAGGGCGACTGCCGGGCCAGCCTGATCGGCGAGTCCGGCGAGCTCGTGCTGCGCCACTACCTGCGCATCCCGACCGACCACACCACCGCGGCCGCCGCCCGCACCATCCTGGCCGAGCAGACCCCCACCGGCGGCTGGGCCGCCCACCCCGGCGGCGACGACCAACTCCTGGTCTCCGTCTTCTGCTACGTCGCGCTGCGGCTGGCCGGCCACCACCCCGACGAACCCGAGCTGCGCGCCGCCGCCGGCGCCGTCCGCGGCCTCGGCGGCGTAGAGGCGCTCGACAACCCGCTGATGCTCGCCTGGCTCGCCATGATCGGGCTCTGGTCCTGGCGCGACATCCCGCTGCTCCCGCCCGAGCTCCTGCTGCTGCCCGACGACGCCCCCGGCAGCATCTACCACCTCGGCGCCGCCGGCCGCGGCGTGCTGGTCGCCAACAGCCTGCTGATGGCCCGCCGTTCGGTGGTCCCCACCGGGTTCGACATCGGCGAACTGCACGCCCGCCCCACCACCGGGCGCCCGCGCCGGCCGCTGCCGCTGCGCGCCGCCACCACCCTCAGCCACTGGTACGCACGCTGCGCGCTGCCCCCGCTGCGCCGCCGCGCGATCCGCAAGGCCGCCCGGTACCTGCTGCGCACCCAGGAACGCGACGGCGGCTGGGGCGGCAACTGGCCGCAGACCGCCAACGCGCTGATCGGCCTCGACGCGGCCGGCCTGCCCGCCGACCACCCGGTCCGCACCCGCGCGCTGGCCGCGCTCGACGAGTACGTCACCCAGCACGACGGACAGCGCCACGTCGACCTGTGGATCCCCGTCGTCATGGACACCGCCCTCGCCCTCCGGGCCACCCTCGCGGCCCCCGGCGCCGACGCCAAGGCCACCGAGACCGCCGTGCGGTGGCTCCTCGACAACGAGGTCACCGAACCCGGCGACTGGGCCGTCCTGACCCCCGACCCGGCCCCCGGCGGCTGGCCGTTCGTCTTCGCCAACAACACCAACCCGGACGCCGACGACACCGGCTTCGTCGTCGCCGCGCTGCGCCGCGCCCACCCGCCCGGCAGCGACCCGGCGGTCGACGCCGCCTGCCGCCGCGCCGTCGCCTGGCTGGTCTCCCAGCAGTGCGACGACGGCGGTTGGGCCGCCTTCGAACCGCTGCGCTGGCGCCTGCCGGGCCGTGACCGGCTGGCCGGCATCGGCCTGCTGGAGGCGCCCTCGGCCGACGTCACCGGGCACGTCCTGGAAGCCCTCGGCGCCGACGGCCAGGGCGACACCCCCGCCGCCCGCCGCGCCATCGCCTGGCTCCGCGACCACCAGCAGCCGGACGGTTCCTGGCCCGGCTGGTGGGCCTGCCACCACCTGCACGGCACCAGCGCCGCCGTCACCGGGCTCGCCGCCTGCGGCGTCCCCGGCGACGACCCCGCCCTGGTCCGGGCCTGCGCCTGGATCGCCGCCCACCAGCAGGAGGACGGCGGTTGGGGCGAGGACATCCGGGCCCTGACGGACCCGTCCTGGATCGGCCGCGGCACCAGCACCCCCTCCCAGACCAGCTGGGCGCTGCTGGCGCTGATCGCCGCCGGCCGGGCCGACACCGAACCCGTCCGCGCCGGCCTGGAGTTCCTGGTCCGCACCCAGCAGGACGACGGCGACTGGGCCGAACCGCAGCACACCTGGATCGTCTACCGCGAGGGCCTCACCTACCGGGACAGCCTGCTGCGGCTCATCTACACGGTGACGGCCCTGTCCGCGCACCGGACCGCCACCCGGGGAGGACGGTAGCCGTGAACGACCACCACGACGTACCCGAGCCCGAGTCGACCGAGACGCCGGGCGCGACCGAGACGCCGGGCACCACCGACGCGCCGGGCACGACCGACGCCCCCGACGCCCCGCCGACCGACGAGGTGACCGTGATCGGCGGCGGCCTCGCCGGCATGACCGCCGCCTGGGCGCTCAGCGGCCTCGGCCTGCCCGTCCGGCTGCTGGAAGCCGCCCCCGAGCTCGGCGGCAAGGCCGGCGCCCGCCGGATCGACGGCCGCACCGAGGACCACGGCGTCCACATCTTCCCGACCTTCTACCGCAACACCCTGCGGGTGATCGACGAGCTCGGCCTCACCGGCAGCCTGCGCCCCACCGGCAAGTTCCACCAGATCCGCCCGGCCCGCCCGGGCACCCACGGCGGCAGCCGGGCCACCACGGTCGCCGACGGGCTGCTCTTCCTCTACGGCGTGATCGACCTGCTCGCCCAGGACTACACCACCCGCGACGAGTCCCTGCAGGACTTCCTGCGCAGCCGGCGCTACCTCACCGAGGAGACCGTCGCGGACATCGAGCACTTCTTCATCGCCTCCACCGCCGCCGAGAGCCGCGCCGCCTCGGCCGCCGAGTTCCGCGGCAGCATCGCCGCCTTCCTGCGCCGCCCCGGCCGGATCCGGATGCCCCGCGGCGACCTCCAGCACTGGCTGATCGACCCCTTCCAGCAGCGCCTGGCCGCCGCCGGCGTCAAGGTGCACACCGGGCACCAGCTCACCGCCGCCACCATCGGCGGCCGCCGCCTGCGCAGCATCACCGTGCGCACCCCCGACCACACCACCACCGAAGCGGTCACCGGTCACCTGGTCCTCGCCGTCCCGCACGGCCGGGTGACCGAGCTCGGCCCCGACCTCACCGGCGCGCTGCTGCCCGCGCACGGCGTCCGGGAGTTGAACTCCCGCCCGCTCGGCGCCCTGCACCTGCACCTGCACCGGCGCCTGCCGCAGCTGCCCGCCGAGCACATCCGGCTGGTCGGCTCGCCGCACGCGATCACCCTGCTCGACGTCGGCCAGAACTGGGCCGGCCACCGCACCACCGTCCTCAACTGCGTGGTGGGCCGGGTGGAACGCCTCGCCCACCTGCCCGAAGCCGAGGCGGTCGCCGTCCTGGTGGACGAACTGCGCAGCTACCTGCCCGGGTTCGAGCCGGCGGACATCGAGCACGTCTGCTACCAACCCCACCTGACGGCGCCGTACTTCACCCCGGGCCCCGGCACCGACCGGCTCCGCCCGCAGAACGGCACCGCGCTGACCAACCTCCACCTGGCCGGCGACTACTGCGCCGCGCCGCCCGGCATGACCGGCATGGAGGGCGCGGTCAGTTCCGGCCTGCGCGCCGCCGAGTCCGTCCGCCGCGCGCTGCGCCCGCAGCTGCCGCCGGTCCGGATCGACGCCATCCCCACCGTCAGCCCGGCCACCGCCCGCCTCGTCCGCACGGCGCTGGCGCCGCTCGCCGTGGCCGCCCGGACCCGCAGGCGGCGGGCATGAGCCCCGGGAGCGGCGGCATCGCCCTGGTCAGCGGTGCCGCCGGCGGCATCGGTGCCGCCGTCGCCCGGGTGCTGGCCGAGCAGGGCAGCACCGTCGTCGCCGTCGACCGGGACGAGGCACGGCTGACCGCCGTCGTCGACCGGCTCGCCGCGGACGGCCTGCCGGTGCTCGCCCGCCCGGCGGACGTCACCGCCGGCCCGGCCGTGGAGGCGCTGGTGGAGGCCGTCGAGCAGCGGATCGGCCCGATCGACCGCCTGGTCAACGCGGCGGGCGTGCTGCGGCTCGCCGAGGCGCGGCGGCTGAGCGAGGAGGACTGGCAGACCACCCTCGCCGTCAACACCACCGGCGTCTTCCTGCTCTCCCGCGCCGTCGTCAACCGGATGGTCCCGCGCCGGCGCGGCGCCCTGGTCACCGTCGCCTCCAACGCCGCCGCCACCGCCCGCACCGAGATGGCCGCCTACGCCGCCTCCAAGGCCGCGGCGGCCGCCTTCACCCGGTGCCTCGGCCTGGAGGTCGCCCGGTACGGCATCCGCTGCAACGTGGTCGCGCCCGGCTCCACCGACACCCCGATGCTGCACGGCATGCACCCGCCCGGCACCGCCACCCGCGCCGCCGTCGCCGGCAACCCCGACGCGTACCGCACCGCGATCCCGCTGGGCAAGGTCGCCACCCCCCTCGACGTCGCGCAGGCCGTCCGCTTCCTGCTCTCCGAGCAGGCCGGTCACATCACCTTGGAGACCCTCACCGTCGACGGCGGCGCCACCCTCGGCGCACCCGCCTGACGCCCCGCCAGCCCCCGAAAGGACCGTGCCACCGATGTCCGGTCTCCCACCGGTCGAGCCCTACCCGATGCCCCAACCGGACGAGCTCCCCGCGCCGGTCGTCGACTGGCGCGCCGACCCGCACCGCGCCGTCCTGCTCGTCCACGACATGCAGGAGTACTTCCTGCGCCCCTTCCCCGTCGGCAGCTCGCCCCGGGAGCCGCTGATCCGCAACATCGCCCGGCTGCGCAGCCAGTGCGCCGCCCACGGCGTCCCCGTCGCCTACACCGCCCAGCCCGGCGGCATGACCCCGGGGGAACGCGGGCTGCTCGCCGACTTCTGGGGCCCCGGCATGACCCTCACCCCGGACCACCGCCGCATCGTCGCCCCACTCGAACCGGCCGCCCACGACTGGCAGTTCACCAAGTGGCGGTACAGCGCCTTCGTCCGCACCGACCTGCTCGCCCGGCTGCGCGAGGCCGGGCGCGACCAACTGCTGCTGTGCGGGGTGTACGCCAGGATCGGCGTGCTCACCACCGCGCTGGACGCGTTCGGCCAGGACATCCAGGCCTTCCTGGTCGGCGATGCGGTGGCCGACCTCGACGCCGAGGAGCACCGCGGCGCCCTGGCCTACGCGGCCCGGCGCTGCGCCGCCGTCACCAGCACCGCGGCGGTCTGCGCCGCGCTGGGCGCCGCAACGGCGGGGCAGCCGTGCTGACCGGGGCGGCCGGACCGAGCGCGCCGTCCGGTCCGCCGCGCGGGGGAGCAGCGGGGCCGGACCTGCTCGACCGCGTGCTGCACGGCACCGCCGGGGCGTTCGCACTGCTGCACCGCCCGCACACCGACCCCGGCACCGTCGAGGTGCTGCTCGCCGACCCCGCGCCCTGCGCCACCCTGGCCGAGCTGCCGCTGACCGAGGACCCCGCGCCCGGGAGCCCCGCCACCGGCGGCCACGAGCTGCTGGTCCTGGTGCCCTACCGCCAGCTCGCCGAACGCGGCTACACCGCCCACGACGACGGCCACCCGTTGGTCGCGATGACCGTCAGCGCCCAGCAGACCCTGCCGCTCGCGGACGTCCTCGCCCGGCTGCCCGACGAACCGGTCAGGCTCGACCAGGCCGGCTTCGACCTCTCCGACCAGGCCTACGCGGACGCCGTGCGCCGCGTCGTCGCCGAGGAGATCGGCACCGGCCAGGGCGCCAACTTCGTGCTCCGGCGGACCTTCACCGCCCGGCTGCCCGACTTCTCCACCACCGCCGTCCTGTCCTGCTACCGCCGCCTGCTGGAACGCGAGCGCGGCACCCACTGGACCTTCCTGGTGCACACCGGCGACCGCGTCCTGGTCGGCGCCAGCCCCGAACGCCACCTCGGCCTGCGCGACTCCACCGCCGTCATGAACCCGATCAGCGGCACCTACTGCTACCCGCCCGGCGGCCCGACCCTGGAGGGCGTCCTCGCCTTCCTCGACGACCGCAAGGAAGCCGACGAACTGTCCATGGTCGTCGACGAGGAGCTCAAGATGATGGCCCGGATCTGCCCGACCGGCCCCCGGCTGATCGGCCCCCGGCTCAAGGAGATGACCCGGCTCGCCCACACCGAGTACCTGATCGAGGGCCACACCGAGCACGACGTGCGGCACATCCTCCGGGAGACCATGTTCGCCCCCACCGTCACCGGCTCGCCGCTGGAGAACGCCGCCGCCGTCATCGCCCGCCACGAACCCACCGGGCGCGGCTACTACAGCGGCATCGCCGCCCTGGTCGGACGCGACCCGAACGGGCGGCGCACCCTCGACTCCACCATCCTGATCCGCACCGCCGACCTCACCCCGGACGGCCGCCTCGGCATCGGCGTCGGTGCCACCCTGGTCCGGCACAGCCGGCCCGAGGCCGAGGCCCGCGAGACCCGGGTCAAGGCCGCCGCCCTGCTGGCCGCGCTCACCGACCGCACCCCCGAACGGTTCGCCACCCACCCCGAGGTCCAGGCCGCGCTCGGCGTCCACCAGGCCCGCACCGCCGACTTCTGGGTCGCCGAACCGTCCCACCGCACCCGGCCCCACCCGGCGCTGGCCGGTCGCCGCGCCCTCCTGGTCGACGCCGAGGACACCTTCACCGCGATGCTCGCCCAGCAGATCAGCGCCCTCGGCCTGCACGCCACCGTCAGCCGGCACGACCGGATCCCGGACCCGGCCGGGTACGACCTGGTCCTCCTCGGCCCCGGCCCCGGCGACCCGCGCGACCCCGACCACCCCGCCGTCACCCACCTGACGGCCCTGCTGCGCACCCTGCTCGACACCCGCCGCCCGTTCTTCGCGGTCTGCCTCAGCCACCAGGTCCTCGCCGCCCACCTCGGGCTGCCGCTGGCCCGCCGCACCCACCCCAACCAGGGCGTGCGCCGCAGCATCGAACTGTTCGGCCGCCGCGAACACGTCGGCTTCTACAACACCCACGCCGCCCGCGCCGACCGCGACACGCTGCAGCACCCCGTGGCCGGGCCGATCGCGATCAGCCGCGACCCGCACGACGGCGAGGTCCACGCCCTGCGCGGGCCGCACTTCGCCTCCGTCCAGTTCCACGCCGAGTCCGTGCTCACCGAGGACGGGCCGCGCATCCTCGCCACCCTGCTCAGCGGCGCCCTGGCGCCCACCAGACGCACCGGAGGTGCGCCATGATCCACGCCCTCGTCGCCGGCGGCGGCATCGGCGGCCTCGCCACCGCCCTGGCCCTCGCCTCGGCCGGCCACCAGGTCACCGTCCTGGAACGGCAGGACGCCTTCACCGAGATCGGGGCCGGCATCCAGCTCGCCCCCAACGGCTTCGCCGCCCTCGACCGGCTCGGCGTCGGCCGCGCGGTGCGCGAACGCGCGGTCCTGGTCGAGGAGTTGCGCCTGATGGACGCCGTCACCGGCGAGCGGCTCACCGCCGTCCCGGTCGGCGACCGCTACCGCCGCCGGTTCGGCAACCCGTACGCCGTGGTCCACCGCAGCGACCTGCTCACCCCGCTGGTCGAGGCCTGCCGCGCCGCCGACCGGATCCGGCTGCTGGCCGGCGCCGAAGTCGCCGAGCACGCCCAGGGCCCGGCCCGGGTCACCGTCACCACCGCCGACGGCCGCACCCACCACGGGGACCTGCTGGTCGGCGCCGACGGCATCCGCTCCGCCGTCCGCGCCCAACTGCTCGGCGACGGCCCGCCCCGGCCCACCGGTCACACCATCTACCGGACCCTGGTGCCGATCGCCGAGGTGCCCCCGCAACTGCGCTCCGAGGCCGTCACCCTCTGGGCCGGGCCGGGCTACCACGTCGTGCACTACGTGGTGGCCGGCGGCGCCAGCTTCAACCTCGCCGCCATCGTCGACGACGGCGCCACCGAAGCCGTCTCCGGACAGCCCACCGCCCGCGCCACCGTGCTCGACCGCTTCCCCCGGCTCGCCGCCACCCCGCGCGCCCTGCTCGAACTCGGCGAGCAGTGGCGCCGCTGGGTGCTGTGCGACCGCGACCCGGTCGACGAGTGGAGCCGGGGCCGCGTCACGCTGCTCGGCGACGCCGCCCACCCCATGCTCCAGTACGCCGCCCAGGGCGCCTGCCAGGCGCTGGAGGACGCCGTCGCGCTCGGCGCGCTGCTGGCTCCCGCCACCCCCGAGAACCTCCCCGCCCGCCTCGCCGACTACGACGCCGCCCGCCGCACCCGCACCGCCCGCATCCAACGCCTCGCCCGCTGGATCGGCACCGACCTCTACCACCCGTCCGGCCCGGCCGCGGCCGCCCGCAACGCCCTGCTCCGCCCCCTCACCGAGGACGCCCTGCACGACCACCTCGCCTGGGTGCACACGCCGCAGCCCTAAGCGGCCCGCGGGCTCAGGCGCAGAGCGCCGGCTCCCGGACGTCGCGCTCGGCGGCGGCGTCCGGGTTCGCCGGCGCCGCCGCCACCTCCGGCTCCCGTCCGCCGGTGCGGGTGGCGCCGGCGCCGGCGACCACCACCAGGACGACGCCGGCCGCCGACGCCGGGCCGGGGACCTGACCGAGCACCAGGACGCCCATCACCAGCGCGATCGCCGGCTCCAGGCTCATCAGCGTGCCGAACGCGCCTGCGGTGAGGCGGCGCAGCGCGAGGAACTCGAGCGTGAACGGCAGCACGGTGCTCAGCGCGGCCAGCCCCAGCATGACGAGGACCAGCGGCCAGGTCGCGTGGGCGAGTTCGGACGGTGTGGCGACCAGCAGGGCGACGGCGCCGGCCACCGGGAGCGAGACGGCCAGTCCGTTCAGCCCGGTGACCCGGTCGCCGACGTGCTGGGTCAGCAGGATGTACCCGGCCCAGCAGGCTGCCGCGCCCAGCGCGAAGCCGAGGCCGGCCGGGTCGATCCCGCCCTGCCAGGGCTCGGTGAGCAGCAGGACGCCGACGGCGGCGGCCGCCGCCCAGTGCTTGCGCCCGCCGCCGGGGCGGAGCAGCGAGACCGCCAGCGGGCCGAGGAACTCCAGCGCGCTCGCGGTGCCCAGCGGTATGCGGGCGGTGGAGAGCATGAAGAGCAGCACCATGCCGGCGGTCACCAGGCCCAGCAGTGCGCAGGCCAGCAGGTCCCGGCCGGCGAAGTCACGCGGGCGCGGCCGGATCAGGACCAGGACGAGCAGACCGGCCCAGGCGAGTCGCAGGCCGGCCGTGCCCACGGCACCGAGCTGGGCGAAGAGCGGCACCGACAGGGCCAGTCCGAGCTGGACCGAGGACATCGCCGCCATGGCCATCAGGGCGCCGCCCTGGGCGGAGCGCAGGCGCGGGCGGCGGGCGAGGGGACGGTCGACGGCTTCCAGTGGGCTCATGGACCCCAGTACATGACGCGCGCACCGTTGCCGTCCACGTGCCGATCATGGACAATCCGTTCGGAGAAGCTGAACAATGGCCGGATGGAGACACGACGGCTGCAGATCCTCGCGGAGTTGTCCCGGCTGGGCTCGATGCGCGCGGTCGCGGATGTGCTCGGCATCACCACCTCGACGGTCTCGCAGCAGATCGCCACCCTCGCCCGCGAGATGGACACCGCGCTGATCGAGCCCGCCGGGCGGCTGGTCCGGCTGACACCGGCGGGCCGGCGGCTCGCCGAGCACGCGGTGACCATCCTCGCCGCGGTCGAGACGGCGCACCGCGACCTCGGCCCGGGCGCCGAGCCCAACGGCACCCTGCGGGTCGCCGGCTTCGCCACCGCCATCCGCGGGTACCTGCTGCCCATCGTGGTCGAGCTCGCCCGGACCAGCCCGCGGGTGCACGTCCTCATCCGCGAACACGAGCCCGCCGAGTCCCTGGAGCTGCTGGCCGCCGACGAGGTGGACCTCGCGCTCACCTACGACTACAACCTGGCCCCGGCCGCCGCCGACCCCACGGTCAGCGCGACCCCGCTGTGGACCACCAGCTGGGGGCTCGGCGTGCCGGCCGGCGCCGAGCCCGGTGACGGGACCACCTTGGACGTCTTCGCCCGGTTCCGGACGCACGACTGGATCGTCAACTCCCGCAACACGGCCGACGAGGAGGTGATCCGCACGCTCGCCTCGATGGCGGGGTTCCGGCCCCGGGTCACCCACCAGGCCGACAGCCTCGACCTGGTGCAGGAGATGATCGCGGTGGGCCTGGGCGTGGCGCTGCTGCCGACCGCCTTCCCGACCCTGCCCGACGTGCGACTGGTGCCGCTGGCCGGCCCCGACGTCGAACTGCGCGCCTACGCGGTGGCCCGGCACGGCCGCCTCGACTGGCCGCCGCTCGCGTTGGTGACCGACCTGCTCAACGCCAACGCGAGCCGCTGACCGACCCCGAGCGGTGGGGTCAGCGCCGGAACCTGCCGGTCAGCAAGCTCCACCAGCCGCGGCGCTGCCGCGGGACGGTGGCCTGCGGGACCGGCGACTCCGGCGCCGTGGCCGTCGCCGGAGTCGGTGCGGACGGCGCCGGGGCGGACACTGTCGCCGTCGGGGTCGCGGACGGCGGCGGGGTGCTGGGCATGCTCGGCGGCGTGGTCTGCGGCGTGGTCGGTACGGCCACCGCCGCCAGTTCCTCGGGCGTCCGGGGGGCGAAGCGGACCGGCAGCTCGACCAGGTGCTTGGAGATCCAGGCCGAGGTCCAGGTGAACTCGTCCTCGGGTACGGCGGGTTCGAGGTCCGGCAGCCGGGTCAGCAGGATGTCGATGCCGGTCTCGGCGATGGCCCGGCCGATGTCCTGGCCGGGGCACTCGTGCGGACCGCTGCCGAAGGTCAGGTGGGAGCGGTTGCCGAAGAGCGGTTCCGACAGGTCGGGACGGACCGCCGGATCGACGTTGCCGGCCGCGAGACCGAGCAGCAGCATGTCCCCGGCCTTGATCTGCTGGCCGCCGAGTTCGGTGTCGCCGGTGGCCCACCGGCCCGCCACCAGCAGCATCGGCGGGGAGTCCCAGAGGACCTGGTCCAGCGCGTCGGGCAGGGTCATCTGGCCGCCGGACAGGTGGGCGCGGAACCGCTTGTCGGTGAGGACCATCTTCAGGGTGTCCGAGATCAGGTTGACCGTGTTCTCGTGCGCGGCGAGCAGCACCACCCGCAGGTGCTCCAGCACCTCGTCGTCGGTCAGCCCGGCCTCGTGCTGCATCAGCCAGGTCACCAGGTCGTTGCCGGGAGCCACCCGCTTGCGCTCCATCATCCGGCGCAGCGTCGCCACCACGTACTCGTTGCTCGCGACGGCCGTCTCGGTGCCCTTCATCAGGTCCCGGGCGGCGTCGACCAGTTTTGGCCCGTACTCCTCCGGCATCCCGACCAGCTGCGTCATCACCAGCATCGGCAGGCACTCGGCGAACTGCGCCACCAGGTCCGCCCGGCCGGTGGGCCCGAACTCCTGGATCAGCTGGTCGGTGAAGCGGGTGACGTAGCGGCGCACGCCGCGCCGGTCGAACCGGTTCAGGCTGTCGGTCACCGCGCCGCGCAGCCGCTTGTGCGTGTCGCCGTCGGCGAACACGCACAGCGGCTGCCAGGCGATCACCGGCATCAGCGGGGAGGTGGGCGCGATCTCCCCCTTCTGGAACGCCGTCCAGCGGCGGGAGTCCCGGGAGAACCGGGACGGCGTGCGCATGGCCGCGAGGTTCGCCGCGTGACCGAGGATCAGCCAGGCCGGTACGTCACCGTGCAGCAGCACGGGCGCCACCTCGCCGTGCTCGGCGCGGAGCTTCTCGTACAGGCCCGCCGGGTCGGCCTCGGCCTCCGGGCCGTAGAGGCGCCGCAGGCCGTTGGCGCCGAGTCCGTCGGCACCCAGTCCGTGCGCGGGGCAGCCGGGCGGCGGGGTGGGGGAGGCGTCGTCGTCAGGGAACGAGGTGCTCAAGGTGTCTCCGGATCAGCGTCGGGCGGTCGTCGGGGAGCTGGATGGCCGCCGTCGGGGAGACCGGCGGCCCGGGTGGCGCGGTCATCCCACCGGCTGCGCCGAGAGGTTGTAGAGGTAGTGCATCAGGGCCAGCAGGACGTCCCGGCAGGACTCGCGGAGCCGGGCGTCGCACGCGATGATCGGTACGTCCGCGGGCAGGTCGAGCGCGGCCCGCAGGTCCTCGAGCGGGTAGTCCGGGGACTCGGGGAAGGCGTTGAGCGCCACGACGAAGGGCACGCCGCGGTCCTCCAGCCGTCCGATCACGTCGAAGCTGACCTCCAGCCGGCGCGTGTCGACCAGCACCACCGCCCCGAGCGCTCCCTCGAAGAGGCCGTTCCAGAGGAACCAGAACCGCTCCTGCCCGGGGGTCCCGAAGACGTACAGCACCAGCTCCTCGCTGATCCTGATCCGGCCGAAGTCCATCGCGACTGTGGTGGAGGTCTTCCGCTCGACCCCGGCGAGGTTGTCGACGTCCGCGCCGGCCTGCGTCATCGTCTCCTCGGTGGTCAGCGGGCGGATCTCGCTCACCGAGCTGACCAGCGTCGTCTTGCCGACGCCAAAACCGCCCACGACGACCACCTTGACCGCCATGGCGGTCGAGTCCGGGAGCAGGTCCGCGCTCGCCGGACCGACCACGGTCTCAGAGTCGCTGAAGTCCATGGATCACCGCCTCCAACAGGTCACGGTCGGGAAGGATCGCCTTCGGGATACAGGCGCGGGCCTCGATCCGGCCCTCGCCGAGGAGGTCCGCCAGCAGCACGGTGACCGCGCTCGCCGGCAGCCGCAGGTAGGCGGAGATCTCGGCCACGGACAGCGGCGAGCCGCAGAGCCGCAGGATCGCCGCGTGCTCGGGCTGCATCGTGGTCGTCGGCTCCGAGCGCGAGACGATCAGGGTGATCAGGTCGAACGTGGTCTGATCGCCGTCGCTGCTGCGGCCGCCCGTGATCACGTAGATGCGTTCGGGGTCGCTGCCGTCCCAGTCCGGGTCCTGGTCGGGTTCGCTCATGCGCCTGCCTCGCCGTACTCGCTCCGCCGGTTCATGTGCCCGCCGCTTCCCCGGTGCCCCCGGCCCGGCGGGCGGGCGGGGGGTGGCCCCACCGCCCGGGGGTGCCGCCACCGCGCGCTCACGCAAAGACCTGCTCGTCATTGCGCGGCGGCGTGCTGAGGTGGTCGCCGATCCGTGCGACCAGGTCCCGCATCCGCTGGCCCACCAGCCCCGCGTCGACGCCCTCGTCGGCCAGCACCGCGAGGTAGGCGCGGGAGCCGGCCGCCATCAGGTAGAAGAAGCCGCCCCGCACCTCGATCACGACCATCCGCATCCGGCCGTCGCCCTCGGGGAACTCGTGCCCCACGGCGGTGGCCAAACTCTGCAGCCCCGCGCACGCGGCGGCGAGGCGGTCGGCGGTGTCGGGGTCGGTGCCGTGCTGGGCCATCCGCAGGCCGTCGGCGGAGAGCACGATGATGTTCCGGATGTGCGGGACGGTGTCCGCCAGCTCCTTGAGCATCCAGTCCATGTTCGTCCGGCGCTGAATCACTGGTCACCCTTCCCTGAAGTCTCGTCAGAGGTCTCTTCACTGGTGTGGCCGGCCGCGTTCGGGGACGGCGCCTGGCCGTTCACCCCCTCGTGGAACGCGGCCAGCCACATGCCTGGCTGGACCGGCTCGACGGCCGGCTGGGGGAAGCGGGACGCCCCGGTACCGCGGGACGTTCCGGCGCCGCGGGGCGCCTCGGTACCGCGCGACGCCTCGGTACCGCGCGGTACCTCGGGCGCGCGCGACACCGGGGAACCGCTCGCGAAGGAGGACGCGCCCCCACGGCGGCGGCGCTGCGGCAGGCCGTTCGCGGCGCGCTCGGTCACCACCGGATAGTCGTCGTCCATCGGACCCGACCTCGCCGCGGAGCCCAGGGACGACCCGAAGGAGGGCCCGGAGCCGGTCGTGCGGGCCGTCATCGACTGCTGCGAGGACTGCGGCGACCGCAGCCGGCCCGTCAACCGGGAACGGCTGCTCGTCGCCGGCCGGGGGCCGGACGCCACGCCGATGCCGTGCGCCCGGCCGGTCGCGGGCACCGTGGTGATGAGGGTCTGCGGCACGATCAGCACGGCGCGCACCCCGCCGTAGGCGGACGGGCGCAGCGAGACCTGGAACCCGTACGCCTGCGCCAGCCGGCCGACCACCGCCAGGCCGAGCCGGGGCGTCTCGCCGAGGTCGTTGAGGTCGATGCCGGCCTGCGCCTCCCTGAGCATGCGCTCGGCGCGGGCCCGACCCTCCTCGCTCAGACTGAGCCCGCCGTCCTCGATCTCGATCGCTATCCCGGTCTGCACCTCGACGGCGGTCAGATGGACCCTGGTGTGCGGCGGGGAGTACCGGGTGGCGTTGTCGAGCAGCTCGGCGACCGCGTGGATCAGCGGCTCGACCGCGGGCCCGACCACGGCGACCTGCGACACCGGGTGCAGTTCCACCCGCTGGTAGTCCAGGATCCGCGACATGCCGCCGCGCAGCACGCTGTACAGCGCCACCGCCCGACCCCACTGCCGCCCGGGCCGGGCGCCACCGAGGACGGCGATGCTGTCGGCCAGTCGACCGATCAGCGCGTTGCCGTGGTCCAGGCGCAGCAGGTCGTCGAAGACGGCCGGGACGTTGCCGTGCCGGTCCTCCATCTCGCGCAGGTCCAGCGCCTGCCGGTGGACGATCGCCTGCACCCGGCGGGCGATGTTGACGAAGGCCCGCTGGGCGGACTCGCGCATCGCCTCCTCGTTGTCGACGGCCTCCAGCACGGACCGCAGCACCGCCAGCCGCGCCGCCTCGAACTGCTGGTCCACCACGTGGACCTCGGGCTCGGGCTCGTGTTCGTACGTCCGCAGCACGTCCTCGGGGAACTCGCCGTGCTGCAGCCGGCCGATCGCCTCGGGCAGCGTGACCTTCGCCAGCAGCACCGTCTCGGCCTCCTGCCGGGCCAGCCGATCGAGCAACTCGGCCTCCTGCTCGGCCAACTGCTCGCGCAGCCCCGCCAGCAGGCGCCCCCGCCGCACGACCTCGGCGGCCACCAGTGCCACCGCCACGGTCCCCACCAGCCCGCACCACAGGACCCCCGCACGGGCGCCGACGGAGACCAGCGACGCGGCGAGCGCAGCGGTGGCCGCCATCACGACCGTGGGCACCAGCCACCCGAGCACCGGAGCGGCGGGCCGGCTGCCGGGCGACGATCCAGCACGAAGCATCAGCATCCTCACACGATCGAAAGAGTAGGGGACGGACAGGCAGCCGGCGGCCACCCCGACTCGCCCCGCTCGGACGGTTCGGGTGGGCCTTCCCGCCTGGTGGGGCCGGTGCTGGCGCCCGCACTAGGTTGGCCGCTCTTTCCTTCTCGCATGGCCGACCCGGGTCAGATTCGCTCAAGTGAGGGGTTTTCTCGGCGAGTTGTGGCGAGTGAGAGTGGGTTCGTGCTAAGTGGGGCTGCGGGTTGTTGCTGCGGGTTCCACCGGTCCGTCGCAGATGGCGTACAGTGGACGCCCCTCGAAGCGGATGGCGACCGGTGAGTCCCGGCCCGCACTTGCGGCGTGCGTGACGAAGCGTCCGAAAGGGACACGGCCTCAGCGGACGGCAGCCGGCTTGACCTCACTCCTTCGAGCGATGGCTGGTACCTGCACGGGGAGATTCATCACTCCGGTGGCGACCGGCAACACGGCCGCCCGGAACCGTGGCAGTGGAGTCGTCCTGGTCGGCGACTTCCAGGGCGTCGGCGCGCGCCCCGAAGTCCGGGCTGATGGCGAACGGAGCGGGTCGGCCTCCGGCTTGGAGCGGTAGGGTAGCCTCCAATTCACGGGCAAGGAGGCGGTGACCGATGGGGGACCGCGCAGAAGAACCGACCGCCGGGGACAGGGAGAGTGAACAGGCTCCCGATCCCGAGGCGGTGTTGCTCGGCCAGCGCGTCGAATACCTGTTTGCCTACGTGCAGCCCTTGGGACGTCGATTCACGCTCCAGGAGGTCGTGAACGGCATCAAGTCGCAGGGCGGTCCGGGTGCGCCGAAGCTCTCGGTGGGCCGCCTGTGGGCGCTGGTCAACGGCAAGGCGAACAATCCCACGGTGGCCTCGCTGCGCGCACTCGGCGACTTCTTCGGTGTGCCGCTCGGGTACTTCATCGATGACGACGTCGCCGCCCGGGTGTCCGCCCAGTTGGCACTCATCGCCGCGATGCAGGCCAATGACGTGCGCTCGGTAGCACTGCGTGCGGCTACAGTAGCCACGATGTCCACACAGGGCCTGGACATCGTGCGCTCGCTCGTCGAACAGGGCGGGGCACTCGAGGAGCAGCTGGGGAAGACAACCGACTCCCCGACGGCATCGGGGAGCACACCTCAGGATGAAACGCCGTGAACTGAAGGCGTTGAAGGCACGTTGTGAAGGACTGCTGGAGACTCTGGATGTCCCACGGCCCATGGAGATCGAAGCGCTGTGCGCGTCGGTCGCCGAACAGCGAGGTCGGCCGCTGCGGTTGATCCCACTGCCGAGCGCCGCGGGCGTGCGAAGCTCCATATGCGGCATGTGGCTGGCGTTTCCGAACGCGGACCAGGTCTACTACACGCCGGTGACCAGTCCGTTGCACCAGACGCACATCATCCTGCACGAGCTGGCCCACATGCTGTTGGACCATCAGCAGAACTCCGCCGCGGCACCGGAGGCCCTCAGCCGGCTCTTTCCCGATCTCGACCCGGCGATGGCCGCCCGGCTGCTGGCACGGGGACGTTCGGAGGCCACCGACCGTCAGGAGCAGGAAGCCGAGTTGCTGGCCTCCCTTATATGGCAGCGCTTCACCGCGACTCCGGTGGCCGGCGAGACGGCTTCCCCTGAAGCTGCCGACACCCTCGCGCGGGTCATGGGTTCGTTCACCGGCAGGGAGGGGTGATCAGGCGATGAGACCGTTCGACATGGTGGTGGTGCCACTCGTCTGGCTGATCACTCTCTGGAGGGCCCGAGGGCTGCGCACGGCGTCACGCCACAGTCGTGCGTTGTGGGCCATGTGGGCCCTGTGGGCCGTCTCGTTCACCATCGGCGTGCCCGCTGTCCGCAAGGTGATCGACGACCTCGTCGGGATCGCGAGCTTCGCCAATCTGCCCGTGGCGATCCTCTCCCTCTGTGCCGCGACGGCCCTCTTCGAGTTCCTCCGCGAAGTCACGGGCAGCGCGCCGGGTCGGCTCGCCCGGGCACGCTGGGCGCTCCTGGCCGGGTCCGCGATCGGCCTCACCATCACATTTCTCGCACTCAAGCGCCCCGATGACAACGCCGACCTCTTGACCGCTGACGCGAACTCGCCCCTTGCGGGCATGTACTGGGCGATCTTCCTCGCCTATGTGTCGGGGGCCGTCGTCGGCGCCGGCCGGATGGTCCTGCGCTACGGCAGGCACGCGTCGTCGGGGCCGCTCCGTACTTCCATGAGGATCCTCGGCGCGTCCTGCAGCTTCGGACTCCTCTACGCGGCACATCGGTTGGTCTACGTGGTCGCCAATGAGGTCGGCTGGCGCGGCCTGAACTCCTCGGCGGTCGCGGCCACCAGCCAGGTGCTGCTGGCCTGCACCCTGCTCCTGTTCGTGGGGGGAATGTCCTGGCCGAGCCTCGCCGAGCAGGCCCTCCGCCACCGGGCCCGGCGTGACGCCAGGGCGATCCGGCCACTGTGGGAGCTGCTGCGGTCGGCGACACCCGAGGTGGTCCTGGTGCTCCCCGCCGAGCTTCGGCGCGACCCGCGGCTGGTGGTCTACCGCTACGTCATCGAGGTACGCGACTGCATCCTCGCTCTCGACGGGCACCTTCCGCCGCGGCGTCGAGCGGCGGCGGTGGAACTGCTGTCCGGAGCCGGGCTGGCCGGGGCGGAGCTGGAAGCTGCGGTCGAGGCGGCCCTGCTGCGCTTCGCGGTTCGGGCGGAGCTGACCGGTGCACCGCCACAAATCGCCGAGCAGACCGCGGTGGCGGGGAGAGCGGACTTCGGCGCGGAGGTCGACTGGTTCCGGCAGGTCGCGGCCATGACACGGAGGTCGGCCGTCACCTCCACAGTCCGCACCCTGTGTCTGGCCGCCGGGGTCACCACGGACGACGACCCATCCCTTCCGGAGCGGGTCTCCTGACCACAGCGGTGGGTCGGGATCCTCGGTTCGCCAGGGCTCGTCGGTGACTCGCCCCGGCGAACCGGGCCTTGAGGGTCAGCCCTCGAATGCGGCGGCGGAAATGGCGGTGATTTGGCCGTTGCCGTCGAGCAGGGCTGCACCGTTCCAGGTGCCGTTGGTGTTGCGTTGGTTGTCGTAGACCTTGCCGGTGACCAGGGTCTGGACGTGCATGGTTCCGTCCGTCAGGCCCGCGGAGGAGATGGCAGCGATCTGGCCGTTGCCGTCGAGGAGGGCTGCGCCGTTCCAGGTGCCGTTGGTGTTGCGCTGGTTGTCGTAGACCTTGCCGGTGACCAGGGTTTGGACGTGCATGGTGCCGTCGGCTAGGCCGGCGGAGGAGATGGCGGTGATTTGGCCGTTGCTGTCCAGGAGGGCTGCGCCGTTCCAGGTGCCGTTGGTGTTGCGCTGGTTGTCGTAGAGCTGACCGGCGACCAGGGTCTGGACGTGCATGGTGCCGTCCGTCAGGCCGGCGGCGGAGATGGCGGTGATTTGGCCGTTGCCGTCGAGCAGGGCTGCGCCGTTCCAGGTGCCGTTGGTGTTGCGTTGGTTGTCGTAGACCTTGCCTGCGGCGAGGGTTTGGACGTGCATGGTGCCGTCGGCCAGGCCGGTCGCGGCGATCTGGGTGACCTGGCCGCTGCCGTCGAGCAGGGCTGCGCCGTTCCAGGTGCCGTCGGGGTTGCGCTGGTTGTCGTAGACCTTGCCGGCGACCAGGGTGTCGACGTGGAAGGTTCCGTCGGTCAGCGCCGCGGTGGCGATCTGGGTGATCTGACCGTTACCGTCCAGCAGCGCCGCCCCACCCCAACTACCATCAGCGTTCCGCTGGTTGTCATACACCTTGCCGCTCACCAACGTGTCCACCCGCATGATCGCCGGCAACTGCGCCCCGGATCCCAGCGCGACGTTCAAGTAGTCGGTGTCGATGTTCATGGCGACGCCGCCGTAGCTCTGGGTGACGTTGCCCTGGTACTGGTGGATGCGTTGGTGGTTGGACCAGAGCGAGGAGGGGATGGCCGGCTCGTTGGTGTCCGCGGCACCGTTCCAGTCCGCGTCCCAAATCGCGTCCGGCATGGTGTAGCCGGTGTCGTTGTCGGCCAGGTCCACGATGCCGGCGGAGGAACTGGAGTAGACACCGGAGCGGTAGCCGCGGGCGTGCAGCTCGGCCGTCCAGGCCGACAGGTAGCCCAGCACCGCGCTGCGGTAGCCGGAACCGTACTGCTCCATGTCGTCGTAGATCGTCGAACCGGGGCCGAAACCGAGCGCGGCGGCCTGGTTGACCGCGTCGTCTGCCGACGCGGTTCCCTGGCCCGTGGGGTCGGTGATGGCGCCGGCCTGGGTGCCCACGTAAGTCGGGATGAAATGCCAACCCGCGGCCGCCTGCTGCTGAACCCAACCGGCCGTCAGCGCGGGCTGGGCGCAGGCTCGGCCGCCGCCGATGTAGATTCCCACTGCGCGGTATGGCGACGACCCCAGCCACGCACCCATGGCACTCGAGCTGGGGGCCGCGCAGGTGTCGAAGCCGTAGCCGGTGTAGTCGGTGCTGGAACTGGCAACCGAGGCCGAGAGGTTGGGGGACACCGGAGCGGCAGCGGCAGCGGCTCGGCTGCGGTTCGCGGCGGTGGTCGCCCGGGCCAGTCCGGCCTGCTGCAGGATGTCCTGGACCAGCGTGCGATCACTCGCGTACGTAGCGGTGACGGTCAGACGCGGTGCGATGGCGTCGAGCTCGCCGGCCGGAGTGTTGTCCGTGGTCACGGTGCTGGTACCGGCATCGGCTCGGGGCCCGACGAGCAGCGCCTCGGTGCGGCCGGAAAGGTGGCTCGGACAGTTCTGCAGCGTGCTCGGAGTGCCGAGATAGACAGCGTGC
This sequence comes from Kitasatospora sp. LaBMicrA B282, assembly GCF_050325825.1. NCBI lineage: Bacteria > Bacillati > Actinomycetota > Actinomycetes > Kitasatosporales > Streptomycetaceae > Kitasatospora > Kitasatospora sp. LaBMicrA B282. The sequence goes on along the minus strand of NZ_JBNQTI010000002.1, from coordinate 93,818 downwards.
TGGTCGAAGCGCACGCAGTGGGACGGGGCGTGCGCGAGGTCGACGACCTGCCAGTCCCCCGGGACCCGGAAGTGGTAGCCGAGATAGGACGCCGTCTTGGTCCCGCCGCCCGCTGCGGCATGGGCCACTCCGGTGACGGAGGTCGTCGCCGCCAGAGTTGCACCGAAGGCCAGAACTGCCTTCCATGTAGCAAGCCTTGGTCGATTCGACAAGGTTCGATCTCCTTCTGCAGAGCCGTCGGATGAGGTGCTTCGAGGAATTGAGCGATCGCCGAACGGAGCCGGCGGGCGACCGAGGTGACTGGGCCGCCCGCCGGCTCCGGGATCCCGGCCGGCCCGAGCCTGGGGCACGCTGCCGGCGGCCGGATTCGACTGGTCGGGGGGTTTATTCGCCGAAGCCGGCGGCGGAGATGGCGGTGATTTGGCCGTTGCCGTCCAGGAGAGACGCACCGTTCCAGGTGCCGTTGGTGTTGCGCTGGTTGTCGTAGACCTTGCCTGCGGCGAGGGTTTGGACGTGCATGGTGCCGTCGGCCAGGCCGGCGGCGGAGATGGCGGTGATTTGGCCGTTGCCGTCCAGGAGGGCTGCGCCGTTCCAGGTGCCGTTGGTGTTGCGCTGGTTGTCGTAGACCTTGCCGGTGACCAGGGTTTGGACGTGCATGGTTCCGTCCGTCAGGCCGGCGGCGGAGATGGCAGCGATCTGGCCGTTGCCGTCCAGGAGGGCTGCGCCGTTCCAGGTGCCGTCGGGGTTGCGCTGGTTGTCGTAGACCTTGCCGGCGACCAGGGTTTGGACGTGCATGGTTCCGTCCGTCAGGCCGGCGGCGGAGATGGCAGCGATCTGGCCGTTGCCGTCGAGCAGGGCTGCGCCGTTCCAGGTGCCGTTGGTGTTGCGCTGGTTGTCGTAGACCTTGCCTGCGGCGAGGGTTTGGACGTGCATGGTGCCGTCGGCCAGGCCGGTCGCGGCGATCTGGGTGACCTGGCCGCTGCCGTCGAGCAGGGCTGCGCCGTTCCAGGTGCCGTCGGGGTTGCGCTGGTTGTCGTAGACCTTGCCGGCGACCAGGGTATCGACGTGGAAGGTTCCGTCGGTCAGCGCCGCGGTGGCGATCTGGGTGATCTGACCGTTACCGTCCAGCAGCGCCGCCCCACCCCAACTACCGCCAGCATTCCGCTGGTTGTCATACACCTTGCCGCTCACCAACGTGTCCACCCGCATGATCGCCGGCAACTGCGCCCCGACCCCGACCGGCTTGGCGTACCCCTGGAGGTCCACGGCATACCCGTGACTGGTCCACTCGTAGGCACCGACCGTGCCGGGCATGTTCGTGTCCTGCGACACGATGCCGCCGCCCTGGTTTCCGCCGATCCAGTCGATCGTGCCGTCGGCGTGCACAGCGGTGACGATGGCGACGTGGTCGTAGTCCGCGCCACTGAAGGAGTTCGGGTGGAAGAAAACCGCGTCGCCGACCTGCGGAGTGGAGGACAGACCGCCGTCGTAGTCGTTGGCGTAGTCCCGGAAGCTGTTGGCCAGGTCGTTGAGGACACCGAGGTTCTGCACACCGTTCTGGGCCCAGACCCACCCGGCGAAGTCGGCACACCAGGCATGGGACTCACCGCCGGAACCGTTGCACGAGCTGCCCTGACCGCTGCCCGGCGCGTAGTAGCCGGCGCCGCCGTTGCCACACGGGCCGCTGCCCAGCTGACCCGAAGCCGTGTTCACTATGCCGCTCACCCCGGAGGCGTGGGCCGCGCCGGCCGAGAGCAGGCCGAGCGCTGCCGCAGCCAGTGCGGTCGCGGTGCCGACCGCGCTGAAACGCTTGATCTTCTTTGACACGTGGGCTCCTTGACGGGAATCGTGAAGGTTGCGGTGAGATGAGGATTCGTAGGGGCCGGTCAGGCGGCGGCCACCCGCACGGGCTGGGAGGCGGTCGCCAGCTGACGGCCGTCGGCGCCGACGACGAAGAAGTACGACTGCATGTCCTGCGGCTGCGATCCGGCCGGCACCGAGATCCGGTAGTGGACAGTCAGCGAGCCGCCGGCCGGAATGCTGTACGGCGTCTTTCCGGCGGCACCGATCGGAGCTGAGTCGTCGTCAGAGACCGGCACCGACACCCAGCGACCGGCATCCGGGTCGAGCCGCTCGACGGTGGCCGGGACCGCGCTCCCCGTGCTACCGGTCAGCTGGAACAGCGGCGACACGGAGGGTGCCGCGCTCCCGGCGTCGTCGGTGAGCACGATCGAGAACTCGACAGGGGCGGCTCCGATGCCCAAGGTGGCCGGCAGGTCGGTGATGCGGGCCTCGATGCCATCCGGATGTCCTGCTGTGGCGGTCGCCGAGGGCCTGGTCGCGACCGGAGCCGCCGGCACGGCGGATGCCATGGTGGGGTGGGCCTGGGGCGCGCGGGAGATCGCCGGGGATGGTGCTGCCGGTGCTGCTGGCAGTGCTTGGGTCGCCGTGGCGAGTGGCCGTGGTGCAGCACTGCCGCTGGCCCCGAGCCCGCCCGCAGCCTCAGGTGTCACGGGCGACTTCGGCTGAGCGGAGACGGTTGGCAGGGCTGAGACGTTTGGCAGGGCTGAGACGCTTGGCGGCCCCACTGCGGGGCTGTGGTGCCCTGACGGGTGGCCGCACCCGAACGTCCCAAGTGCGACGGCAGCCGCGACCACGGCGAGCGCGATGACGGCAGGTCGGCATGGGGCATTGGGCATGGCGATACCTCCTCGGGTTCCCTCAGCGATGTGCTCGCTCGATTGGCGGCGCTGCGAATTGACGGGCATGGCGAAGAACGCCATGGGTGGTGTGGGACGCGGTGGCACGGGGACGGCGCCCTTGGCCGACCGGCTGGGAACAGCCCTGAAGCGACTTCCAGATGGATCGTCATGAGGGCTGGCAGTCCTACGATCCGGCTACTCCCCCTCGCTGACCTCGACGGCCAACGGATGCCATCTTTTCCGTCACTCGAACGCGGTGTCAACCCATAAAGTGAATGGCCATGACTCGCTGTACATGAGGGAAAGGCGGACAAGGTGGACTAATTTAGACAGATGGTACTAGCTTCACGTTCGGCGCCAGGCCAGCGGTTCACTTTGTTGAACATTGCTGAGTGGGGAAGGTAATCGGGTGGTCGACGCCGCCGTCGAGTCGGCGCACCCGAGTCCGATGTCGGCCGACCGCGGCTTCTTCGGGTCGCTCCTGCCGGCACGTCAGGCGGGTGATCGATGGGCCGGCGACTGCCACGGCGGTCTGCCAGGTCCACGCAATCCCGCTGCGAATCCTGGACAACAGACCTGCCACGCCTGCTCGGGTTGGTACGCTCGGCTGGCAGGATCGAACATGTCGGCGGAGTGGCCGAGCGACGCTCGGGGAGCTGCTCGAGGCCGAGGCTGCCGCGAGGACCGACGCCCGGTGGGGTCCTGGGCCTGGATGAACTCGCCGACCTCGTCGCCAAGCTGACTGATCATCATGTGGGAAGGTTGCCGGCGGCGCCTCTTCATTCCCCCAGCGTCGGCGTGGGCGAAGACGTCTTCCACCGTCTTCAGCCGGGGGCCGGGACTGTCAGCAGCAGATCGCACAGGCCCACCACGAGCCGTGAGCTGCTATCAGGCCGAAACGGACCGCACCGCCACCAACGAACCTTCGTAAAAAGGTAGTTGCCGCAGCGCGCCGAACCGGGCGTCCCACGCTCCGCTGTCCAGGTCGCCCCGCAGATCCGCGGCGAACCGGTCGCGCACCTGCTCGTCGACGAAGCTCCAGGCCGAACAGGCCTGCCGGGCACCGGGGTCGAGCAGCATCTCGGGGCGCGCGTAGTACGCCTCGTTGAAGCCGTCGGTGCAGTCGACGGGTATCGGTACCCGGGTCACCGTCGTATGTCCACCGAGGGCCTCGGTACCCGGGTCACCGTCGTATGTCCACCGAGGGCCTCGGTCAGATCCGCGATCGCCGGATAGCGGCGCGCCTCGGTGTCCAACACCTCCGGCGCATACGCGTACAGCCAGAAGTTCCGCACGAGATCGGGGTCGCAGGTCAGCACGACCGCGGGGCCCCGCGCCACGCGGCGCATCTCGTGCAGCCCTGCCTTGAAGTCGCTCCACTGGTGCACGCTGAAGGTGGTCATCGCCGCGTCGAACGAATCGTCGCCGAACGGCAGGTGCTCGGCGACGCCATCGACGGCGGCCGACAGGTGCGCGGGCCGCTGGGCACGCATCGCCGCCGACGGCTCGACCGCCGTCACCTCCAGTGCGGCCGACTCGTACGACCCCGCCCCGGCCCCGACGTTGACCACCGTGCGTGCCCCGCCCAAGGCGGCGGTGATCACCTGCTCGATCCTCGCGTCCGGCTGCCGGTAGGTGGCGTACCCGCCGCCTATCCTGCCGTAGTCCGCATCCCCTGCACTGCCGTCCGCCCCGCGTTCGCTCATGATCCGAACCTAGCCACGCTGTCAACGCATCATGTTTCTCGCAGCCGCGAGGGGAGAGGTTGGTCCCGACCTGCTCCGCGATGACCACCGGACGTTGATGCCCGGTCTGCACCGCGCCCGACCCGACCCGGATCCGCTCGGTCGCACCCGCGATCAGTGCCATGAGCACCGCCGGCGCGGCTGCGACGACGCTCGGAGTCAGGTGGTGCTCGGCCACCCAGTACCGGGCGTACCCGAGCCGCTCGGCGTGCCGCGCCAGGTCGACGGTCCGCCGCAACGCCTCGCCCGGAGTCGAGCCCGAGGCGAGCGGAACGAGATCGAGCACCGACAGCGGGACAGCTCTCTCGCCGGGCACCAACGCCAACACCTCCCACAGAAACACCTGTTCAGGACGCGGAAGGCCCGGTCGAGCCCTGGCGTCGGCAGACAGTGAAGCAGCGACCGCGCGGGCGTGGCGACTGGATGCCCGAATGGAAGAGAGGACCGGGTGCTGTGCGATGAACCAGGTTTGGGACCGGGGCGGCAGGCCCGGAGGGCGCGCTCAGGGGGGTGTCGGGTGGGCGGCGCGGCCGGACGGCGAGAGTAAAAGCAAAAGGAGTATGACCTGATCAGCGATGCGATCAGGTCATACTCACAATGTGTCCGAGGGGGACACGCCCCCCACATGCACATTCCGCTTCCATGCGGGCAACTGACACTGGCATAGCGGACTGGCGAGTGACCGGCAAGGTCAGCCCTTTGGCGTCGCTATGGTGGGATCCGTTCGGCTCGATCTCGAGAACACGATGGCCCGGCAAATTATCTGAGCCACCATCACCGAGGCCTGGACCGGTTTGCCTGATCGGCGCCGCTGTGGTGCCGGATGACCTTTTCGCGGGGCGTCGGGGGGGGGGGGGGGGGGGGGGGGGGGGGGGGGGGGGGGGGGGGGGGGGGGGGGGGGGGGGGGTGGGGGGGGGGGGGGGGGGGGGGGTGGGGGGGGGGGGGGGGGGGGGGGGTGGGGGGGGGGGGGGGGGGGGGGGGGGGGGGGGTAGAGGGGGGAAAAAAGAACATATTATTAACCCCCGACGCATGCTGGGGTTGGCGTACCTGTTGGGTCAGCCGCTGTTCTGCGGGTTCAGGGTCCAGGACTGGTTGGCGCCCCCGGTGCAGTCCCAGATGCCGAGCAGGGTGCCGTTGGCGGTGGCCCAGCCGGGTTCTTCCAGGCATCGGGCGGGAACGCCGGTGGATGCGGTGGCGGGGCTGGTGATACGGCCGGTGGCGGGGTCGTAGCGCCACTGCTGGGCGGCGGCGGTGGCGGCGTCCGTGGCGGCGGATACGCAGGTGGCAAGGTCCACCTTGGTGCCGTTGCCGGTGGCGTTCGCGGCCAGTGTGACGCACTCGCCGCCGACCTGGAGGGTGCCGTCGAAGGCCATCGAGAAGCGCTGGTTGACACCATTCCAGCAGCCCCAGACGTCGATCCCGTTGCCGGCGGACGGGCCGCCGAAGGCGTCCATGCACTGGCTGGGTGAGTAGTTCGACTGGACCTGGACGGCGGCGTTGGCATAGCCCATGGCGAGGGGATTGACGAAGCCGGTGACCTGATTGGTCCCCGCCGTGGTGCTGGTGGTGGTGCCCTTCCAGATGGCGAACTGGCCCTTGGCGTCGATGGTCCACAGGTCCGGCAGGCCATCGCCGTCGAGGTCGCCGGAGGAGCCGATCTTCGGGTAGTTGGCCGCGGTGGTGCCGCTGCCGTCGAGGATCAGGAAGCCGTCGGCGGGGTTGTTGAGGAGACTGTAGTCGGGCGTGCTGCCGCCGGTGATGGCGTACGAGCGGACCTGCCCGGTGGCTTGGTTGCGGGCCCACAGGGTGGCCTGGTTGGTGCCGGCGGCGGGTCCGGGATTGATCAGGTCGTAGCCGTTCCACGTGTTGTCGGCCGACAGCTTTCGGGCGTTGGCCAGGGTGCCCCCGGGGGTGGGGGAGTAGAGCCACAGCGCGCCGTTCTCGACAGTGAGCAGTGACGTCTGGGAGATGACGTACTTCGTGATCGTCTGGCCGGGGTTGTTGGGGTCGGGCAGGGTGACCTTCGTGCTGCTCTCACCGGTTGGTGTGCCGAGTGCGAGGATCTGGCTGGTGGCGGACCAGTCGGTGGAGTCGTAGTTCAGGGTGCCGCAGTCCACGGGCGTGGTGCTGGCGGCGTTGAAGCAGGTGGTGGGCTTGGAGATGTCGGCCGGCAGGCCGTCGAAGTGCCCGTTGCCGTCGTTCTTCAGCTTGTAGAGGTGCTTGGCCAGGTCACTGCCGGCGGTGGTGTTGTGCACCAGGACGTCGTCGTCGGAGGCGCTCTTGCTGAGACTGGCCCGGTGGGTGATTTGGTAGTTGGCCCAGGTGGTGCCCTGGTACATGGGGTCTCGTGCTCCGGGCGCGGCGGCGGCTGGGGCGCTGGGGTCGGTGTCGGGGTCGGTGTTGGCCTCCATGACCCGCAGGTTGCCGCTGCCGTCCGCGGTCAGGACGTCAGGCTGGTTGTCGCCGGTGACGTTGCCGAACACGGGGGTGTGGTTGCTGTTCCAGGGCGCGTAGAAGGTGTAGGCGCCGACCTGGCTGTAGTTGCCGGCGTTGTCCTGGGCCTGGAACCAGATGGTGTTGGTGCCCCAGGTGCCCGGGCTGTAGGTGAACGTGCCGCTGGTCCCAGAGACGATTCCCTCCGACTTGCCGCTGGGGTCACCGCAGTGCCAACCGATGACGTTGGCGTCGGCCGCGATGGAGGTCCAGCGCATGCAGGCGACGCCGGATGCGTTGCCGCCGGCCGGGGCCGGGTCGGTGCCGGTGAGGGTGAACGTGCCGGGGTGGTTCGGGTCTCCTGCGAAGACCTTCGGGGTTGGGTTGGGTGTGCCGGAGGGCGGGAAGTCGGTCGAGGTGAGGCCCACAGTCGGGGGCGTCTTGTCGACGCGGAAGTAGCACCAGGGCGTGGTGGGCGAGGTGAGCTGGCCGTCGCTGGTGCTGGCCGTCCAGCCGTACTGGTGGCCGTCGGTGAGGGAACCGGCTGTGATGCTCAGCGCGCCGCTGCCGGCGTTCCAGTTGCTGCCGGGCGCGGAGTTCTGGTTGAGGGACCAGGTGGAGTCGTTGTCGTCCCACATGTGGAAGTTGGTCACCAGGCCGAGACCTGCGGGTGACCAGCTGCTGGCCGACAGGGTGATGTTCTGGTTGGCGCCGATCCAGCCGACGTGATCCCAGGGGTTTCCGACTCCGCTGTTGCACTGGTAGCTGGCGGGCAGGCCGGACGGCGGGTTCGCCCAGCCGGGTTGCGGCGAGGTGGCCGGGCTCCAGGTGCTGGGGGTGATGTCGTACGTGGTGGTGACGTGCGGGTTGTTGCTGAAGTGGACGCGGTAGCTCTTGTTGTTCTCGTCGTCAGGGATCAGGGCGAAGGTCCAGGTGCCGGCGTGGTTGGCGGCGAGTTGCTGGAAGGTGGAGGTCACGTCGAAGGTCAGGGCGCCGGTGCCGGTGATGGTTTTGCCGGTCACCTTCCCGCAGTTGGACAGGTTGCCGGCGCAGGGCTGGTTGTTCCAGGTGGTGTTGCCGTCGATTGCTCCGGTCGAGTAGACGCCCATCGGGGTCGGGGTGCTGGGGGCGGCTTGGCTGGAGACGTTGGTGTACAGCGTCGAGTTGTAGACCGTCGGCGCGGCCGGCGCGCCGCTCGGCGTGGTGTAGATCGCGGAGTTGATCCCGAGTTGGAAGTAGGCGCGGTAACGGCCGTAGCCGTTGCAGTCGGAGTATCCGCAGTAGCCGGTTCCCAGGTCGCTCAGCGCGTTGTAGTTCTTGGTGTCCGGGAAGTTCTCCTGGACCTGGACGGAGGCCTGGGTGCCGCTGTCGGCGGTGATCGTCGGGTCCAGGAACCAGGGGCCCGTGCCGTGTCCGAACGTGCTCGGGTCAGGGGTCAGGTCGATCCCCCGGGCGGAGACGGCGGTGGTCATCTGTGCCAGCACAGCATGATCTCCGGGGCCGTCAGCAGTGGAGTCAGGGGCTGCTGCAGGACTGGTCGCGGTCTCATTCGTCGCGGTGCCGTGCGGCAGTGCAGCCGTGGTCGGCCCCGAAGAGTCCCACTGGAAGGCGGTGGGTGCACTCAGGCGTGTCTTGCCCTGCGAGTCGTTGAAGCTGATGTTGCCGGACTTGTCCTGGGCTGCCGTCAGGCCGGTGGTCGTGATCGGGAAGTGGAGCTTGGCGAGCACCGGATCGGCTGCCGCCTGCGCGGTCTTGACCTCGATGACATCACGCCAACCGCCGTCGGGCTCGGCGGTCACCTGGAGGTCGACATCCGGGCCGAGCACGCCGGCGTAGGTCGCGGTGGAGCCGTTCAACGTCGGCTTGGGAAGATTGAACGGGCTCTCCACGCTGAGCTGATGGCCGTCGTCGGTGGCGAGAGTCGCGAGTGCGCCGCTGCCACCACCGGAAAGCGTGAGCGCCTGTGGAGTGACAGCCGGGCTGAGCGTGCCGTCGGGATTGGTGTGCAGCGTGGTGTCGATGGCGGTCCACGAGCCGGCGCGCTGAACCCGGACGGGCTGGGCGTAGTCCGTTGTGGCGAAACGGCCGTCCGGGCCGACGGTTGTCTCCGAGGTTGCGGTCGTCAGCGCGTCGATGACTACTGCTTGTCCGGTCGCCTTCGCCTGAGTACGCGCGTTGGCCACGGCCTGGGCGACCGCCTGCTGCTGGGCGGACATGGCGGGTGGCGACTGGGCGGTTGCGGGAGCATCGGTGGGTTGACCGACGGCGTGCGCCACGGGCGTGGCCGTCAGCGCAGCCGAGAGCAGCATGCCCGCGAGCAGCCCGCCAGGGCGCCGTATCCCCCTACGGAGCCTCAGGTCTAACGATCGGTCAGGTGATGGCCTACTGGTCGGCATGCTGATGCACGTGTCCTCTTCGTCGGAGTCCGCCTCTGGCGACGGTGGTGTTCAGACGGGAACGATGCGGGCCCCATGAGGATCCAGTCAAGACTGTGCGGCCATTGTGGTCCGATGTCTGATTTGAGTGCGCTGGAAGGCTCAAATCAACCACAAATCGGCACTCTTGTCATGATCACCATGCTTGGATGCGGTGCGCAACAGCGGGGGATTTCCGGACGGCACGGACGGGTGGCGTGAGCTTCCATCCTCCTTGCCGGCAACGTGCACGACACATGGGGGTGCTCGTGAGAGCCTGGCGTGTCCGAACATACTTAGGGAACTGGCTGATAGGGCGGCCGCACCGCTGGCTCACCCTGGCGGTGATCGCGGCCATGGCGGCCACGCTGTTGGCGGCGCCGTCGACGGAGGTTTGGGCCGCGCGGCGGCCGCACGGGAAGACTTGGGCTCCGCCGAACACTCCGTTGGGTGCCGGGACGAAGTCGGTGACCGGTGGGAACCTGAAGATCGAGCCGCCGGAGCCGGCCAAGTACCCGGTACCGAAGGCCTGGAATCCAGGGAGCACGTCGGCGCCGGTCGCGGCCGGATCGGCCACGGTGGTCGTTGGCGGGAGCGCACCGGTGGCGAGGGCGCCCCGGGTCGCTGGCGCCGGGGCGGTGCCGGATGCCGGCACGGGCGGTGCGGTGCAGGTGGGTTCACTGCCGGTCGCGCTGGCGCCAGCGGCGAAGGACACGGGTGCGGCGCATCCGGTCACGGTGGATCTGGCGGACCCGGCCAAGGCCAAGGCTGCCGGGGTCGACGGTCCGGTGGTGGCGCTGTCCGACGGTGACACCGCGGCCGGTGCCGGCAGCGCCGGTCGCACGGTCGACGTCGGACTCGACCTGAAAGCGCTGGGCGCCGGACTCTGGGCTGACCGCGCAAGGCTGGTCGAGCTACCGGCGTGCGCGCTGACCACTCCACAGCTCGCGCAGTGCCAGACACAGACCCCGGTGGCCTCCCAGGTCGACCCGGCCTCGGACAAGCTGACCGCCGAGGTGGCACTGCCGAAGCCGGCCGCCACGAGGGACAAAGCGGCCGGCGCGGCCGGCGCGGTCAGTGCCGACACTGCCGCAGCGAGTGCGAGCACGGCCGCGCCGATGGTGCTGGCGGCGACCTCGGGTCCGTCGGGCTCGGGCGGCTCATACGCGGCGACATCGTTGACGCCGTCGATGAGTTGGGGCGCCGGGTCGAACCTGGGCAACTTCACCTACTCGTACCCGATCCAGCTGCCGGGCGGGATGGGCGGCAAGGCGCCGAACGTCGAGCTGTCCTACGACTCGTCCGCGGTGGACGGCATGACGTCCTCCACCAACTCGCAGTCCTCGTGGATCGGTGACGGGTGGAGCTACTCGCCCGGGTTCATCGAGCGTTCGTACAAGTCGTGCAGCAACGACGGGATCGCCAACTCGGGTGACCTGTGCTGGGGCGGTCAGAACGCGACGCTGTCGCTGGGCGGCCACTCCGGGACGCTGGTGCGCGACGACACCACCGGTGTGTGGCACCTGCAGAGCGACGACGGCTCGAGGATCGAGCAGTTGACGGGTGCGCCGAACGGGCTGAACAACGGCGAGTACTGGAAGGTCACCACCGGAGACGGCACCCAGTACTACTTCGGGCAGAACCACCTGCCGGGCGGCGACGGCTCGGACCCGGCGACGAACTCGGCGTGGGGCGAACCGGTGTACTCGCCGAACAGTGGCGACCCCTGCTACAGCTCCGCTTCGGGGCAGGGCTCCAACTGCACGATGGGGTGGCGCTGGAACCTGGACTTCGTGGTGGACCCGCACCAGAACCTGGTCACCTACGACTACGCGTCGGAAACGAACTCCTACAACCGTGGCGGCGGCCAGAACAACGGCAGCGGCCAGCTGACCTCGTACGTGCGCGGTGGCTACCCGACGCAGATCGCTTGGGGTCAGCGCCTGTCGGAGCAGGTCGCGGCACACGGTTCGCTTCAGCCTGCTGCGGAGGTGCTCTTCGGAACCTCGGAGCGCTGCCTGCCGTCGGGTTCGATCACCTGCGACCCCTCGCAGCGGACCACGGCGAACACCTCGTCGTGGCCGGACGTTCCGCTGGACCAGGTGTGCACGGCGATGCCGTGCACCAACGTCAGCCCGGCGTTCTTCACCACGAAGCGGCTGACCTCGATCACCACGCAGGTCCTGGTCGGCTCCACCTACCGGACGGTGGACACCTGGGCGCTGACCCACACCTTCCCTGATCCGGGGGACGGCACGAAGCCGTCGCTGTGGTTGGCCTCGATCCAGCGCACCGGTTCCGACGGGCAGGCGAACGCCACGCTGCCCGCGGTGACGTTCACCGCGCGTGAGCTGGCCAACCGCGTGGACGGGCTGGTTCCGGCCGCCCCGATCTTCAACCGGCCGCGTATCCAGCAGATCACCACCGAGACCGGTGGGCAGATCGACGTGGCGTACAGCTCGCCGCAGTGCTCGCGGGTCAACAACACGATGCCGTCCTCGGAGGACGGCAACACGATGGCCTGCATGCCGGTGCACTGGTACCTGCCGGGCTCCTCGTCGACCACTCCGGTGAGCGACTGGTTCAACAAGTACCTGGTCACCTCGGTGAGCGAGCAGGACGCGGTGACCGGTTCGCTGATCAAGGCGACGTCGTACACCTACAACGGTGGGGCGGCCTGGCACCGCAACGACGCCGAGTTCACCGACCCCAAGACCCGTACCTGGGACGGGTTCCGCGGCTACCAGTCGGTCGACACCGTCACCGGCTCCGGCTACACCGGTGAGGCGCCGAAGACCCAGCAGACGGTGACGTACCTGCGGGGCATGGACGGCGACGTGAAGGCGGACGGCACCACGCGCAGCGTCAGCGTGGCCAGCCCGCTGGGCGGTTCCATCACCGACAGCGACTGGCTGGCGGGCAGTGAGGTGGCGACCCAGGTCTACACCCAGGCCGGCGGCACGGTCACCTCGATGAGCGGTACCACTACCAACGGGCAGCAGACCACCGCCGACCACAAGCAGTCCGGTGGGATGCCCGATCTGATCGCCCGCTTCCCCGCATCCCAGATGACCACGGTCGACAAGGCGCTGCTGGCGAACGGCTCCTGGCGGACCACGACGACGGTAGCCACCAGCGACCCGGCGCACGGCAACCGGGAGATCCAGGTCGACGACCAGGGCGACGGCACGGCCGCCTCGCCGGAGGTCTGCACCACCGACTCCTACGCCAGCAGCGCCGCCAATTCGATGCTGCTGACCCTGCTGGACGAGAAGAAGACGGTCACCGGTGCCTGCGGGACACCGGCGAACGCGACGAACACCATCAGCGATGTCCGCAGCATCTACGACAACCAGCCGTTCGGCCAGGCCGGGTCGCTGGGCGAGACCACCAGCTCCCAGCAGATCGACCACTACGACGGCTCGGGCAACCCGGTCTTCGTGAACTCCGCGCGGGCCACCTTCGACGTCTACGGCCGCCCGGCCAGCACCACCGCCACCGACGGCTCGACCTACGACGTCAACGGCAGCCAGCTGACCGGCCCCAACCCGGCCGCACCGGCGGCGACGTCGACGACGGCCTACACCCCGGCCACCGGCGCGCTGCCGACCGCGGTCACCCTGACCGGCCCGATGGGTGCCTCCTGGGCTACCACCGTGTCCCAGGACCCCGGCCGCGGACTGCCGCTGGTCTCCACCGACGCCAACGGCCGGGCCACCACCGAGCAGTACGACGGCCTGGGCCGACTCACCGCGGTCTGGCTGCCCCAGCAGCCCACCAACGCCAACGCGAGCTACAAGTACTCCTACGCCGTCAACGGCGTCACCGGCCCCTCGGTAGTCACCAGCCAGTCGCTGAACGAGGACAGCACCTACTCGTACCAGACCCAGCTCTACGACGGCCTGGGCCGGCTGCGCCAGACCCAGTCGGAGTCGCCGACCATCGCCACCGGCCGCCTGATCTCCGACACGGTCTACGACTCGCACGGCTGGGTGGTCAAGACCTCGGCTCCGTACTACGAGAAGACCACCTTCCCCAACAGCAGCGTCTACCAGCCGCAGGACTCCCAGGTTCCTTCGGAGACCTGGCTGACCTACGACGGTCAGGGCCGGGTCACCAACTCGGCGTTCATGTCCTACGCCCAGCCGCAGTGGTCGACCACCACCGCCTACCCGGGCGCGGACCGCACCGACGTCACCCCGCCCCAGGGCGGCACGCCGACCTCGACGTCCACCGATGCGCGCGGCCACACGACTGCTGTGTGGCAGTACCGCAGCTCCACGCCGACCGGCAACGTCGCCGACGCCGATGCCACCACCTACACCTACACGCCGGCCGGTTCGCCGGCGACCCGCACGGACGCCGCGGGCAACACCTGGTCCTACGGCTACGACCTGATGGGCCGGGAGATCTCCGCCTCCGACCCCGACACCGGCACCACGAAGACGTTCTACGACGTCAACTCCCGGGTCGACCACACCACCGACGCCAAGGGCAACACCCTGGCCTACACCTACGACCTGCTGGGCCGTAAGACCGGGGAGTACAACGGCTCGGTGGCCCCGGCCAACGAGTTGGCCTCGTGGAGCTACGACACCCTGGCCAAGGGCAAGCCCACCGGCTCCACCCGCTACGTGGGCGGCGCCTCCGGTAACGCCTACACCCAGGCCGTCACCGGCTACGACACGGCCTACCGCCCGCTCGGCACGACGGTGACCATCCCGTCCATCGAGGGTGCCCTGGCCGGTACGTACACCACCAGCAACACCTACAACAACATCCTGGGCACGGTGGCCAGCACCACGCTGCCGGCGATGGGTGGCCTGCCGGCCGAGACCGTCAGCAACGTCTACGACATCCGCGGGAACCTCTGGAACTCGTGGGGCAACGACACGCTGGTGCAGGACGTCCAGTACGACGCTTTCGGCAACGCGATCCGCACCACACTCGGCGACTACGGCACCCAGGTGGTCTCCACCCAGCAGTACGACATCGCCACCGGCCACGTCGTGCAGTCGTTCCTCGACCGCCAGGTCGGCACCACCTCGCTCGACCAGACCAGCTACACCTACGACCAGGCCGGTCAGCTGACCTCGGCCACCGACCTGCAGAACGCCTCGGCCGGCGACCGCCAGTGCTACACCTACGACTACCTGGCCCGGCTGTCCCAGGCGTGGACCGACACCGGCGCCGTCACCACCAAGCCCACCGGCACCTGGACCGACTCCTCCGGCGCACCCTCGGGCTCCGGCTCTCCGGTCTCCGTCCCGGGCATCGGCGGGTGCGCCAACACGAACGGCCCGGCGATGACCGGCACCACGCCCAGCGTGGGCGGCCCGGCACCGTACTGGCAGTCCTACCAGTACGACACCACCGGCAATCGCACCCAGCTGGTCCAGCACGACGTCACCGGTAACACCGCCAACGACGCCACCACCACTCAGACGTTCGGCGCCTCCGGCCAGGCCAACAGCGGCTCCGGCGGTCCGCACGCCCTACTCTCCTCCACCACCAGTTCCACCAGTGGCGGCACGCAGAAGACCACCTTCCAGTACGACCAGCTCGGCAACACGACCGCCATCACCGGCACCAGCGGAACCACCACACTGGGCTGGAACAACGACGACACGCTCGCCTCGGTCCAGGCCACCGGCCAGCAGGGCGGGACCACCTACCTCTACGACGCGGACGGCACCCAGCTGATCCGCCGCGACCCTGGCTCGACCACCCTCGAACTGGGGATGGACGAGCTCACTCTCAACAGCGCCAGCGGCTCGCTCTCCGATGTCCGCTACTACCCCTCGCCCGGTGGTCTGACCATCACCCGGGTCACCGCGGCGACCGGTGGCGGCAGCCTGGTCTACCAGGCCTCCGACCCCCACGGCACCGCCCAGGTCCAGATCAACACCGACCCCGGGCAGACGATCACCCGCCGTCCGATGGATCCCTTCGGCAACCCGCGCGGCACCCAGCCCGCCTCCGGTGCCTGGTCCGGTGACAAGGGCTTCGTCGGCGGCACGCTCGACACCGCCACTGGCCTGACCAACCTCGGTGTACGCGAGTACGACCCGGTTCACGGCCGATTCCTCAATCCGGACCCGCTGATCGACGTTGCCAGCCCGCAGCAGTGGAACGGCTACGCCTACAGCGACAACGACCCGGTCTCCAGCAGCGACCCCACCGGGGCCATGCGCCAGGCCGACTCCAACGGGGAGGGCTGCGACGACGCCTGCCAGGCCACCCTGCCCGACATCCACACCCCACCGCCGCTCGACCCCTCCGGCATCGGCCAGGTCGAACCACCACCCAGCACCCCGAGCAACGGCGGCGGCAAGGCCCACAACGGCAACCCGGTGACGAGCTGGCTCAAGCACGCCGGCAAGAAGGTCGGCGGCGTCATCACCAGCGGCGCCAAGCACGTCAGCCACGCCACCGTCAGCGGCGCCAAGTGGGCCTGGAACCACCGCGCCGACATCGGTCAGGCGGTCGTGGAGACCGTCACCTACAGCGGCTGCCTCGGCGGATCCGTCGCCGGCGCGGCCGAGACCGGAGGCGCCAGCCTCCTGGCCGTGGCCGGGTGCGGGGCTGCCGCAGGTGCTGCGGGCGCCGCCACCTACGACCTGCTCAGTCCCAACGCACCCACCACACCGGGCGGGGTGCTGGAGGACATGGCGAGCGGCGCGGTCACCGGCGCGGTCGCCGGCGTCGCCACCGAAGGCGCCAGCGTCCTCGGCAAGAAACTCCTGCAGAAGGCCGCGCCGCTGCTCGGTGACGCGTTCACCTCGGCGCTCTCCAAGGTTGGGAGGGCCTGCGCCAACAGCTTCCCGGCGGGCACCCAGGTGCTGCTGGCCAACGGCACGACGAAGGCGATCAACACCCTCGCGGTCGGCGACCAGGTGGCCTCGGCGGACCCGCAGACCGGGCAGACCTCGGCGGAGACGGTCACCCAGACCATCATCACACCCAACGACACCCAGTTCACCGACCTGACCTTCGCGACCGACACCCCGGCTGCCGGCCAGGCACCGCAGGCTGGTGCGGTGGCCGCGACGGTGCCCACCAACGGCGCCATCACCTCCACCCAGCACCACCCGTACTGGGACGACACCACCCAGCGCTGGACCGATGCCGCTGCCCTTCGAGTTGGCGACAAGGTGGCCTCCGGCACGGACCTGGGCACCACCACCGTCCTGACCGTCCGCAACTACCAGACCGAGCCCCGCACCGCCTACAACCTCACCGTCGCCAACCTCCACACGTACTACGTGGTGGCCGACGGGGTCCCGGTACTGGTGCACAACGACGCGTGCCCGGCCGGGATCCACGTCGACGGCGACCCGATGTGCCACTGCGAGCCGCCCGCGGCCGGTGGGTCCGCGACCCGGGTGTCCAAGCAGTCCAAGCAGGAGGCGCCCTGGAAGACAACCCCGCTCGATAGGTTCAAGACGGTGGCCGGTGACGCGAATGACGTGAGCAGCGAGCTCAAGTCCGCGACAATGCAGCCGCACGGGTTCGATGGGACGAATATCGAGCATCCGTTCACTGATCCGTACAGCACCTTACTGATCGCTGGCCTGCGGACCGGCACAATGCTCTGGCAGGGTGCTCGGTGGCTGTTCTCACGCCGAAACGGTTAGGAAGGAGGCTCGGGATGGTGATTGATGGTCTTGACGGCGAGCCGGATGGGCTCGGTGCGGCGGTGGCCGGAGTCTGGGCGGCTGAGACCGCGCAGCAGGTCGCTCGCGCACTGGCATGGAACAACTCCCGTTATCCGATGGCTGCGGTCCGGTTCTTTCGGGGTGCGATCAGGTGGCGCTTCCCAGTGCCGTGCGACCCGCGCGAGGTCAGCCGGGCGCTGGCAGCCTGGGTTGCCCAGCTTCCTCCGGGGGTCGGAGAGCGCTTGGCGCTGCGCGAGGCCGAAGCGTTCATCAGGGCGGAGGTGAACGGTGAGATCTCGCTGGTTGCCGAGGTTCCGATCGACTGCCTTCCGGTGCGCAGTGCCCTGATGGTGGTGACGCGGTTTTCCTTCGAGGAGGCCGTAGTGAGCCCGGCTGCCTTCGCCGACCTGCGCCAGATCACGATGCGGGCGGCCGGGGAGCACAGCGAGCTCGCCATCCTGACGGACCTGAAACTGGATCGGATCTTTGTCGGGCGCGACGTGAGTCGGGCGGAGTTTGAGGCGATGGTCGAGGAGGTCGACTCGGTGAGGTGGACATGAGGTGGCGATTTGCCAGGAGAGGGACTTCGGAAGCAAGGACAGTGTTCGGCCGCTGGCTCCTCGCAGTGTTGCTCAAACAACCAGAGCAGGTCGAGTGGTACGAAGCGCGGTTGAAGACGCTGACGACGGAAGAGGGCGAGGCCCAGACCGTGATCAGCGATCTGGTGTTCGCGGAGCTCATGGCCAGGCGGTTCACGGCCGACCAACCGGTGCAGGACATCTCGGACTTCGTCGCTGCTGCACGGGATCGGCTGAATCATCCCGAGTACCTGCCCCGGCTGGAGGCGGAGGCGTTGATCCGGCACGCCCTCGGTGAGGAGACGGTCTCCCTGGCCGGAATCGCCCGTGACGACGTGCTGGGCATTTTTGCGGGCCTGCTGGTCGCGGTGATCCGCGATGAAGGGCTCTCCCCGGCGGCGCTCGCACAAGTGGTCGCGCGGGCTGAGGCGGCAGCGGAGGCCAACGGCGTACAACTAATCCTCGCCTAGAGGACATGTCGTTTGACTGATCGGCGGCTGGCCCGAGTCCTTGATGGTCAGGAACGGGACCTCTGGTAGATCACCTGCGTCGAGCAAGATGATCGACAACCAGAGGTCCCGTTGCAGCTTACGGCAACGCCAGCTCACCCGATGGGTTGTGTCTGGCCTTGAGCACATGGTCGGGTGCTTCCCATGAAGGCTTCGCGGAGCGAGTGGTGGCGGCTGACAGCTTCCCGACAGCCGAGGTCGCTCCTGGGACAATGGCTGGCAGCTGGGTTGACCAACCAGGTCGAGTTGCGTCGGCAGTACGCCCTGCGTTTCGACGAGATCCCTGACGGGCCGGAGCAGGTCGAGCTCTTGGAGTGGGTGTTCGAGCGCCTTCTGGACAGTTACCTACACCTGGACGGCACGAATGAGAGCGGCCTGTTGGAGGAGGCCGAGCGCACCCCGGCGGCGGCCGGAGTCCCGGATCGGGCCCTGTGTTTGGTGCTGATCGCGGCGGCCCGAAAGCGCATCCCCGAGGTCCCGGCCGAGGTGACCTATTCGGAGCTGGTGCGGGGGCAGAGCGCCCTGTGCTACCTGATGCTGCCCCGGCTGAAGTGGCGGAAGCGCCAGCTCGTGGGCCTCATATGCGAGGTTGAGCAGCGGATCGAGGAACGTGGTGTCGTCCTCCACCCGGCCGTCGCCTGGGCTCCGGAGAAGCGTCCGTCGATGACGGAGCGCAAGGAGTATCAAGAGGCCGTGGCCGCGGTCTGGGCCGCTCGCACTGAGTCGGAGGCCTCGCCTGCCCTAGCGAGGTGTAACTCTTACTTCGCGGTGGCGTCGCTGCTGTTCTTTCGCACCGCGATTCGCTGGAAGTTCTCGGAGCCGTGCGACCCGCGTGAGGTCGCCCGAGTCATCAGCAACTATCTGGCAGCGGTGGGAGAGGAAGGGCGTCACCTGTTTGCGCCTCGGGATGCAGAGGTGGCCATCAGGGCTGAGCTGAACGGTGAGAACGGGCTGGTCGACGGAATCCCGGTTGATCAGGAACCGGCGAGGATGGCGATGCAGATGGTGACCAAGAACGTTTTCGGCGAGGCGATTGTAACTCCCGAGCACTCTTCGCAGCTGCGGCGCATCGCCGAGAGTGTCGAGGCCGACCACCAGGAGATCGCCCGGCTGACGGCCATGAGACTGGACCGGCTCTTTGCGAGCCGCAGTTTCGACCCCGCCGAGGTCGAAGTGGAAGTCGCTCGGATCACTGGCAGGGGCACCCGGCGGTAGGGCAGCTGAGCCCGGTGCGAGGAGCGACCTGCCAGGAGGAGGAGTTGAGAGCTGGTCGGACGTCAGGTTGGCGAGCAGGACGGGCCTGGTACGGCGGTGCCAAGACACAGAGCGCACGCCGGCGATGTCGCTCGACGGGTCCTGTGGATGATTTAAGTTGACCTTCCGGCCTATCCGTCCAGTCGGGATCTGCTGACGCTGGCAGAAGTCCTGAACTGTGCGGGATTGCAGCACTGGCAGTGGCGCATCATGTACTTCTTGGGTACATCCAGTCTGGACTCAAGTCTTGATGTCCTCGAATTGAAGAATTCGCTGGAGAACTCCACGGCAGGTGAGCCGTACTCCTGAGAGTGCTTGCTTCCGATGGCGCGAGACATCGACCAGGCAATCGATATGGCCGTTTCCGGCAGGGCTTCGACGTGGGGTGCCCGAACCCAGGTTCTCTGGCCTCCGCACGTACTGCGTAGTGGCCGACGGGGTCTCGATTCTGGTGCACAACGACGCGGGCCCGCTCGGCACCCAGACCGACGATGAGTGCACGTACATCAAAGACCCGATCACGGTGCGGGCCCACCTGCAGTCCATCACGGACGCATTGGGCGAGTGGGAGAGCACCGGCGACCACCTGGCAACGCGCGGGCCTGGCGCCGGGTCGCTGAGCACCACCGTGGGCAAGCTGCCGCCGGAGTCGCCGGGGAAGACGCCGAACTCGTCAGGTGCCGGCGACATCCTGGTCGGCGCGACCATGCTTCCACGAGCGGCGGTGCCGGGCGGGAAGTACATCGCCAAACGGTGGCGGGGCACGACCGGATAGTCACCGCAGGGCAGACCTGACCCGGGCCGTACCGTCGCAGGTCGTTCTTCGGGCTATCTGGGCTCGCGACACTGGTGCCGACGAGAATAGCGGGGAACGCGTAGGTGAGCGGTCTGGGAGCCGGATTCCGGCGATTGCTGGGAAAGGAGGAGGTCGAGCCGCAGTCGCTGCTCGGACGGTGGCTGGTCACCCGCCTCGTCGACCGGCCCGAGGAGCACAAGCGGTACGTGGCGCGGTTCGGCGAGGTCCCCGACGAGCCGGAGCAGGGCTTGATCGTCCAGGAGGTGTTCGCCTGTCTTCTGGAACGCTACCTTGCTCTGGCGGGCACCAGCGAGGACGGGCTGCTTGATGAGTACGAGGGCATCGGGCGGCCGAACGTGCCCGAGCGGGCGGTGGGCGAGGTGGCGATCCACGCCGCGCTCGGCCGGATTCCGAGAGTCCCGCCGGACCTGTGGCTGCCCGCGTTGGTGGCGCACGGCACGCTGGCGATGCTGATGATGCCCCGCCTTGAACTTCCGTACCCTCAGGTTGTCGACCTGGTCCGGGAGAAGGAGCAGGAGCTCATCGCCCGGGGGATCGCCCTGTGCCCGGCGTAAGACCAGGGGGCGGGCCACACATGGTGTGGCTCGCCCCCCGCGCCCGTTCCGATAACGGCGGCTCAGGAGGTCGGAGCTGTGAGGGTCGTGGACGTTGGCGCCGCCGAGTCTTCCGCTATGCGGCCTTGGCCTCCGGCGGGCCTCAGCTCGTCCTTTGCTGATGATCCGTTCGAACTCCACGGGTGGCATGCCGCCGGCACCGCAGGTCGAGCGCGATCCTCGGCGAGCCGTACGTCTTGCCGGACGCGGTGAGGAAGTGTCGTATCTCAACAACGGTCACCCCCAATACCGGTGCGTCTATGGCAGCGAGTACGTCAAGGGCCACGCCCTCGAACTCCAGGAAGCACAGGCGGCCATCACCCCCGACGACGCCACCCTCCAGGGCGCCCGCGATGAGATCGAGGCGGCGGCCACCGCCCAACCCGCTCGCTACCGCGCCGCCCTGGATGCCGGCGGCGACCTCGTCACGATCTCCCAATGGATCAACGAGGCCCGGCTCCAGCAGGCTGCCGCTCAGAACCGCCTCGCCTAGCTCGTCGCAGCCCCCCGGCGTCGCTGACCAGTCAGCAGACCGAACAGCTGGGCGGCCTCACTGACCGGCTCCTGCGCGCGCACCCCGAATGCAAGGCGCCGATCTACGAGGCTTTCGGTCTGAACCTGGTCTACGACATGAAAAAAGCGGACCGTGACTACTAAGTCACGGTCCGCCTTTTCATGTACGTAACGAAGTGTCCGAGGGGGGACACACACCGTGGGCCTACGGCGATCGGGGGTGCTGGGCGAGCTGGTGTTGCCATAGCCGTAGCGAACAGGCCGCAGAGATCTCGCGGAACTCTAGCCCCGCAGGAACGGCTTCGCCATTATTCAGGCCTGATCACTGCATCCCGCGTGCCGCCCGCAGCGCTTCGGCTCTGTGGGCGGCACGCGGGGCTACATTGCGTCGAAGCGGTCTGCCACGTATCGGAGCATCCGGCTCAGCTCCGAGGCACCAACAGCGTGACCTGCCGGGCGTGGCCCCCTGATGGGCAGCGATCCGATGTGGGTCCATTCCAGACGCCCGTCCTTGCCAACGCGGCTTCTGGTCTTCCCTGACGTGTCAGGGTGCAAGCAGTAGGGAACATCGACCAGCCCACGGCCGAACGCCTGGAGCAAGCCACGGCCCAGGTCCGGATGTAGCGATCTCACCGTGTCGATTATCGCTCGGGCCTCCTCGTAAAGGCCCGATTGCGTGGGCTCGCAGAGGTGCCCGCCGTTTGCCCGCATCAGACGGGCCCGCTGCACCTCGCACTCGGCTCTCTCTAGCGCCTCCACGTTGTCGGCGATCGACGGGATCCGGCTGGATTCGACCACGGTCTTGACGATCAGCCGGCTTGCGCCGCCGAAGACGGCGAGTCGGGCGCTTTCGTCGAGCAGGGCCAGAGCTCCGCGCCGAGTTCGCGGGAACACACCCATGTAGGTGTAGAGGACGATATGGGTGTCCAGGCTGGGGAGCAGTTCGTCCATAAGTCGCCGGAGAGCCGCGAGCGCCTCCAGGTCTTGTCCCGGATGGGTCTGCTGCGCGTAGCTCAGCGAGATGCTCGGCACCCCGTGCTGCGCGAAGAACAAGCCCTCCAACACCGAGACTGCTACCAGGAGCGACGGGGGGCACAGTTGCCCCAGCAGGCAGCCGCCGAAGCTTTCCAGATGGGTCGGCCGGTCGACCGTCGCCAGCTGTGCGAGCCGGTCGCAGGCCCACGCCCACTCGATGACCGCGGACCTCAGCGGTGTGCGGCCGTAGGGCAGGCAGTAGGACACCGGTCCGCCCTCGGTGGAGTCGAGCCCGACCCGTGCCATTGCCTCGATGATGTGCCCCGGCATGGCCGAACCGTGCCGTACCTGGATCGGGAAGCCAGGACCGCGGACATTGGCCAGCATGGCGAGGGTCGTGTCCTCCTCGTGGCTGCACAGCGGGTAGCCGTTGAGATCGGTTCGGTCCCGCAGTGCCGCCTTTGCGCTGCGCAGGTCCCCGACTCGGGTGTAACTGTCCAGAGTGATCGTGCCGACCGTGGTCGCCCTTGCATCGCGTACGGCGGTCAGCCCTGCGCGCATCACGGACGGATCGGCGAATCCCATGCGGGGCTGGACGATGACCAGACCGTTCTGCCGAGCGTCGCCCAGTCGTGCGGCAAACCCTGAGTCGGCCGGACTCGTCATCCGACTGCCTCGAGTTCGTGTGACGAATCGGCGCGAATACCGGCCAGGAAGCGGAGCAGCTCTGGCAACTCGTCGGGCTCCAGGACGGCGGTTACGCCGGCGGCCAGGAGCAGTCCCGTGTAGTCGGCGTTCGGACGCCCTGCGGTGCCCAGCAGCCCCCCGACGACGATCGGCATCGTGGTGATCCGTGCGTCACGGCGGAGCGTTGCGACCGCGCGGGCGGCGTCGGCATGGCCGTGGCCGTTGACAGAGCTGAGGACCAGGGCGTCGGGCCGTGTTCCTACGCAGGTGTCGGCTAGCAGTTCGTCCGGAACGCAGGGACCGAGGTTGATGACCTCGTGCCCGGCCTCCTCCAGCGCGAGCTGGAGGTACATCAGATTCCATGTGTGGGCGTCCGAAGATGTGCCAGCTACGAGCACCCGCAGGTGGGGCACGGCGGGCGAGCCGAGCCCCAGAGCGTGGGCGTCCATCACAGACGCCCGCTGATCAGGACGGCGAGCTCGGCCGGGGTGCGGTGGTCAAAGACGTCGACGTAGGTGAGTTCGGCGTTGAAGCGCCGGTACACCTTGGAGATCAGCCGGGTTGCCAGCAGCGAGTCGCCGCCTGCGTCGAAGAAGTCGTCAGTCGCACTGCAGGGGCTTCCAAGGACGGCAGAGCACAGTTCGGCCAGCTCGGCGGCAATCTCCTCGATCGTGGCGGTCGCGGCGGGCGCAGAGGTGTTCTGGGCAATCATCTTGAGGTTTACCTTTCCGTTCGGGAGAAGGGGGAGTCGGTCGACGGCGCGGATGTGCTTGGGCACGAGATAGTCGGGCAGGCGCTCCGCCAGCCAGGCACGGACCTGTTCGGCACTCGGAGCGCTAGCGCGGTGTGGGTCGAGCGGGACGATGCAGGCGGTCAGGACCATCGCACCGGACGGCTCGGTGCTGGGTGCCACGGCTGCGGCCTGCAGGTCCGGGTGGGCGTGCAGGACACGCTCCACCTCCTCAGGCTCGACGCGCAGACCGCGGATCTTGATCTGCCGGTCGCAGCGCCCTACGAAGTCCAGCTGGCCGTCCGGGCGTTCCGCGACCAGGTCGCCCGTGTGGTAGTAGAGCCCGGTGCCGTCGGGTCCGGGGCGGAACCGTGCGGCCGTCTCCTCCGGCTTTCCGATGTAGCCGAGGCTGAGCGTCGGGCCGCCCACCAGCAGCTCTGCTGCGCCGTCCGCACCACTCCTGGGGACGAGCAACTGCTGCACGTGGCCCAGAGGAGTACCGATCGGCACCCTGTCGTCAGGACACAGATCGCGTCCGATGCCCCCGCTGAGCTCCGCAGCGTGTGTGACCAGCACCGTCTCGGTCTGACCGTAGGTGTTGAGGAGCCTGATGCGGTCGGGGATGCGCTTGGCCCAGGCGCGCACCTGGGGGGCGCGCACCTCCTCCCCGCCGATGATGACGAGCCGCACGTCCCCCAGCTCCGCCGCAACATCGTCGGAGGCGCCGTCCTCGTCCAGGAACGCGACCAGTTCGTTCCAGAAGGCGGTCGGCAGGTCCACCACGGTGATGCGGTTGCGTCGCAAGGCACCCAGGAACGCGGGGATGGAGCCGCTGTTCGCAGCAGGGTCGATCACGAGCGTGGCACCTGACAGGAACGCCGAGTAGATCTCCTCTCCGCTTGTGTCCCAGCTCAGCGACGCGAAGCTGAGCACCCGATCCCCAGGGCCAATGCCGCACAGCCCGATGAGCGACTGGGCTGCAGTGTGGAGCGCTCGGTGCGGCACCAGCACACCCTTTGGGTCACCAGTGGATCCGGAAGTATGGATGACGTACACCGGGTCCTTGGGGTCGGGCATGGCCGTGTCCGCCGCCGCGGCGGAACGCAACGCCAGGTCGATGTGGACGAACTCGACGGGGAGGCCCTGCGGGACGGCCGTGAGGGCAGCGGAGCGGCCCACCACTGTGCGCACTCCGCTGCCGGCGATCATGCGTTGAAGGCGGGTGGCCGGCTGGGTGCCGTCTAGCGGGACGTACGCGGCCCCCGCCCGGGCGAGGGCGAGCATGGACAACAGGCTGTGCCGCGTCCGTTCGGCGGCTACGCCGACCCGGTCGCCCCGGGCAATCCCGAAGCGGCGCAGGTTGGCGGCGAGAGCGTTGACCGTGGACCACAGCTCGCGGTAGGTCAACGTTCCCTCGGGGTCGACGAGCGCCGGGGCGTCGGGGTGGAGCGCAGCCACACTGCGGAGCGCGGAGACGATGGTGCCGGGGTACAACGCGGTGTCGAAGGCCGGCGGTGCCATCGTGGAGGTGTTCGGTGCGATGGTGCTGTCGAACGTCGCGGTCATGCTGCAGTCCTTCGTGGATGGGTGGTGACAGGAGTCAATGGAGCCCGGCTGCCAGGCGCTGCCTGAGGCTCAGTGGACGCAGATCCGTCCACACGGCCTCGATGTGCACCAGGCAGGCTTCGCGGGTGCCCTCGGTCCCCTCCTCACGCCAGCCCTCCGGTGTCTGCCTGGAGACCGGCCAGATCGAGTACTGCTCCTCGTGGTTGACGACGACCTTGAACTCGTTGTCGACATTGCGGTCTGACACGTGGGTGCCCTTCTGTGACTTGCAGCTACTGTGCGGTTCGAGAGGTCAGCGGTTCGGGAGTGCGACGGCGTCGCGAGCGCGCGTCCGCAGCTCGTAGCGCAGTCGTGCAGTGGCCGGCGACGGTCGGAAGATGCTCGGTGGCGAGCATCGTGGCGTGGATTCCCGGTATCCGCGTCGTCTCTGGTGACCCGTCCCTCCCCAGCAGCGCCTGCCAGCCTTCGAAGTAAGAGGCGTAGGCAAAGTGAGAGGTACCGGATGGGTGCTCTGGGCTCGCGTCCGTGCACTCGGTCGAGACGACGAACCAGGTGCGCACGCCGGAAGCGTCTCGGAGGGGCTGCGGCCTGTAGGAGGCGAGGGCTGCGAGCATCTGACCGCACGCGCGCATCGGGAGGGAGTCGCCGAGGCTGACCTCTCCGGCCGAGTAGCCTGCCGCCTCCAGCATCTCCGTGAGCTCCTCGCGAAGGCGGTCGCGCTCGGGGGCGCCCTCGGGGAGCTGAAGGATCCGCTCTGCCAGCTCGGCGCCCTGCAGATAGCTGAGGACGGCCGGTCGGTGCAGTTCGATCGTCCTGTCCACACCAGGCAGGGTCGGCTCCAGCAGAACGAGTTCGACCTGCTGGCCCGAGTCGTCCAGCTGCCGCGCCATCTCGAAAGCGATGGCGCCTCCGAGGGACCAGCCGACCAGTACGTACGGCCCCTCGGGTTGCACCTGGCGCATGTCGGTTAGGTAGGCGTGAGCCATTTCCTCGATGGTCTCCAGCGGCGATTCACGCCCGTCCATGCCGAGCGGCTGGAAGGCATGCACCGGATGCCCCTGCGGCAGCGCGCGGGCTATCGGGAGGTACCAGCCAACGCTGCCTCCACTGGGGTGAACGCAGAACAGGGGGCGCTCCGCCCCGTCGACCCGCAGCGTCACCAGCGTTCGGGTGGTGCCCGTGTGCCCCGCGCCGAAGACGGTGTCGAGGAGGGGCGCGTTCGTGTCCTCGCGCTCCAGCTCGATCGTCCGCAGAGCTTGTGCACGAACGGTCTGGTGCTCGAACACGTCCTTCGGTGAGAGCCTGACACCGGCTCGGTTGCAGGCCGCCGCGAGCCGGATGACGGCTACGGAAGTGCCACCAAGGTCGAAGAAGTTGTCCTCGATGCCGACCTCGTCGAGCCCCAGCACTGTGGCCCACAGCTCCGCCAGCAGTTGCTCGCCAGGGGTGCGCGGAGCCACATACCGGTGCTCCAGCTCCGGTCGTTCACCAGAGGGTTCGGGCAGCGCCTGGTGATCGACCTTGCCATGCGGGGTGAGCGGGAACGAGTCGAGGAACACCCACTGGCTCGGCACCATGAACTCCGGCAGCTGCTCCGCGCAGAACCGACGCAGTGCCGAGATGGTGGCCGGCGCCTGGCCCTGTGCACGGACGAGGTACGCAACCAGCTGCTCGCCACGCACCAGCGCTACGGCGCGATCCACGCCGGGGGCCTCGGTCAGGTGAGCTTCGATCTCACCGAGTTCGATGCGGTAGCCCCGCAGCTTCACCTGGTGGTCGACCCTGCCGACGAAGTCGAGAAGCCCGTCCGTGCGCCAGCGCACCAGATCACCGGTGCGGTACATGCGAGCGCCCGGTTGGTCCTGGGGGTCGGGCAGAAAGCGCTCAGCGGTCAGGGCAGCCCTGCCGATGTAGCCGCGCGCGACGCCCTCGCCGCCGATGTACAGCTCACCGACCGCCCCGATCGGGACCGGTTCGAGCCGGGGGTCGAGGACCTGGAGCCGGGTCGCACCGAGCGGGGCTCCTAGCGGGAGGGGAGCGTCGGGGGTCAGGTGGTCGCCCGCACGCACCGGGTGGACCACCCGTCCGATGACTGTCTCCGTCGGCCCGTAGTGATTGACCACGACCGCGTCCGGACGTAACTGGAGCAGTCGTTCTACGAGCTGCGGGTCCAGCACCTCGCCGCCCACAACCCAGCCGCGCGCGGCAGGCTCCAGGCTGTTGTCACTCCAGTGGGCGATCAAGTGTCGAAGATGGGAGGGCGTCAGCCGCACGTAGTCGAATGCGAGTGGCCCGGACAACTCATGGGCGAGGTCCGCCAACGTCGCGTCGGCCGGCAGCAGCGTCATGCCTCGCCCGGACACGAGCGGTTCGAGCAGGCTCGACATCGTCAGGTCGAAGCCGACTGACGAGTGAACGAGCGTGCCGTGCTCGCCGGAACCGGGGTAGTTCCGGGCCGCCCACGAGAGGTAGCGCACCGCGCCGATGTGCTCGACCGCGACGCCCTTGGGGTGTCCGGTGGAGCCGGAGGTGAAGATCGAGTAGATCAGGCCGCGCGGATCCACAGACAGGTTCGGGCGGTGTGTCGGCATCCGGGAGAGCACCGAAGCCGCATCCTCGACAGCCACGACCGGCACCACGCCGAAGAGCTGCGGGTCGGACAGGCGCCGGACCAGATCGCCGCGGCTCAATACCACGGCCGGCGCCACCGCGGAGGCGATCCTGGCCAGGCGCGCAGGTGGATAGCCGGGGTCCATCGGGATGAAGTACCCGCCGGCCTTTAGTACGGCGAGCATGGCCACAACCAGCTCGGGGCTGCGATCGAGCAAGAGGGCCACCGGGGCTTCGGGCGTGATCGGGGGTGCCCCCAGCGTGCCACTCAACAGCGCGTTGGCCAGACGGTTCGCCCGATCGTCGAGCTCTGCGAAGCTCAGACTGTTGCCGCCTGCGCGCAGGGCGGTCCGTTGTGGGGTGCGGTCGGTCTGGTCCTCCACAAGCTGATGTACCGTCAGCGCGCTGGTCAGCTGCTGTTCGGACACCCCCCACCGCATCATCAGGGCCAGATCCGCCTCGGGCACCAATGGCAGGCCCGTCAACGGCGTGTCCGGGGCGGAGACGGCCGCGGTGAGTAGTCGAGTCAACGATGCGGCGATGCGGCGGGCCGTGTCGTGCAGGTAGAGGTCGCTTGCGTACTCAAGCGCGCCTTCCAGGCACGAGCCGTCGTCGACGACGCTGAGGACGAGGTCGAACTTGCAGGTCGTTACGGGCACGGGAACTTGCTCGACAGCCAGTTCGGCGAGGTGGTGTTCGGAGGGCTGCTGCGCGCTGAAGTTGTACATGATCTGGAACGGCGGGGTTCGGCCGGCATCGCGGGCCGCACGAAGTTCTCCCATCAGCCGGTCGAACGGAATCTCCTGGTGGGCCAGGGCTTCCACGGTGCGGGTTCGGATGCGCTCGATCAGTTCTGCGAAGGTCGGCGCACCGGCCAGGTCGCCGCGCAGCACGACGGTGTTGAGCATGCAGCCGACGACCTTCTCCAGCAGCGGGTCGCCACGCCCGGCTACCGTGCTGCCGAGGACGATGTCGTCCTGGCCGGTGATCCGGGACAGGAGCGTCTGTAGTGCCGCGAGCACCACGGTGGACACCGTCGTACCGTGTCGGCGCGCCACCTCGCGGATGCCACGGGCCTCCTCCGACGCCACGGTGAAGGCGACCGAGCCGCCGCGACCGCTGCGCGTCGCGGGCCGGGGAAAGTCCCCTGGCACCTCGGTGGCAACGGCGCCGGCCAGCTCGGTGCGCCAGAAGGCCAGTTCGGCGGCGTGCTGCGTGCTGTCCAGCCGAGCCCGCTCCCACACGGCGTAGTCGGCTTGTTGGATGGGAAGCGGATCGAGGCTCGGCCCGCGGCCGTCAGTTGCTGCGGCGTAGAACTCGGCGAGTTCGCGCTGCACGAGATCCATCGACCATGCGTCGACCGCGACATGGTGGGCGGTCAGAAGCAGGAGGTGCTCCCGACCGGAGATGCGCCAGAGCACGCTGCGCAGGGGATGCTCTGAGGCCAGGTCGAAGCCGCGGGCTGCTTCGATGAGGACGAGGTCAGTCAGATCCGCCGCCTCCGCTGCGTCGCGCTCATCGAGCACGGCTCCGTGCCCCGTCGTGTCGGCCAGCTGATAGGGCACCCCGTCGGCGCCGACGCTGATGCGAGTGCGGAGCACCTCGTGGCGCTCCACGATCCGGTCGAGCGCGTACCGCAGTGCCTCCCGGTCAAGTCGGCCGGTGAGCCTGAGCGCCAGCGGCACGTTGTAGCCGCCGTCGGCCGACGCGAGTTGGTCGGCGAGCCAGACCGACTCCTGCATCATGGAGAGGGGCAGGGGTTCGCCCCGGCTCACCGCGACGAGCGGCGTGCGTCCGCTCTCGCCCGTGCAGTTGTCCGAGGTCGGCAGAGCGGCCAGGAAATCGGCGACGGCTGCCGCGGTCGGAGCGGTGAAGAGGCGGCGCAGGGGGAACTCCACGCCGAACTCCTGCTGGATACAGGCGAGCAGACGGAATGCGAGGAGCGAGTGGCCGCCGAGGTGGAAGAAGTTGTCGTCGACGGCGACCTCCGGCAGGCCAAGCACCTCCGCGAACAGCGCGCACAGGACTTCCTCACGCCGGCCCCGGGGACGGCGGCTGGTGGTTCGCGTGCCGTAGTCGGGCGCCGGCAAGGCCGCGCGGTCGAGCTTTCCGTTCGGGGTCATTGGGAAGTCGCTCAGCGGGACGATCGCCGACGGGACCATGTAGTCGGGCAGCGTCCGGGAGAGCTCCCTCTGGAGCTGCTCCGTGTCCGCTGGGCCCACTGGAATCACGTACGCCACGAGCCGCTTATCGCCCACCCGGTCCTCGCGCACCACCACGGCCGCCCGCCGTACCGCGCCGGTTCCTGTCAGGGCCGTCTCGATCTCGCCCAGCTCGATCCGGAACCCGCGCAGTTTGACCTGGTGGTCGCTGCGACCCAAGTACTCGAGATCACCGCGCGCCGACCAGCGGGCCAGGTCCCCAGTGCGGTACATCCGCGTGCCCGGAGGCCCGAACGGATCGGGTAGGAACTTCTCGGCGGTCAGCCTCGGACGGTTCCAGTAGCCGCGCGCGAGGCCCGCCCCGGCGATGAACAGCTCGCCGGGGACACCGATCGCAGTCGGCCGCAGGCCGCTGTCGAGTACGTACACCTGGGTGTTGTCGATGGGGAAGCCGATGGACCCGCGGCTGGCGCTGTCGTTGTCCACCGGGCGGTTGGTGGACCAGACCGTGGTTTCCGTCGGGCCGTACATGTTCGTGACCGCATGGGCGGATTCACCCAGGGCACGGGCGAGTTCGACGGGCAGTGCCTCGCCGCCCACCAGTACCCGGACCCCAGACAGCGCCGATCGGGATTCCTCCGGAAGCAGGGCCTGCCACAGACTGGGGGTCGCCTGGGCGAGGGTTACGCCGTGACAGGTCATGAGCTCGAGCAGCGCCTTCGGGTCGCGCGCCGTGTCCGTGTCGGCCAGTACGACCCCGGCGCCACTCAGTAGCGGCAGGTACAGCTCCAGCCCGGCGATGTCGAAGCAGATCGTGGTGGTTGCCAGGACGCGGTCGGCCGGGGTGAGGACGAAGCGGTCGGCCATGGCGCCCAGGAAGTTGTCGAGGGCGGACCGCAGCACCACCACGCCCTTGGGCCGGCCGGTCGATCCGGACGTGTAGATCACGTAGGCGGGGTGGTCAGAGGGGACCGCGGGCAGGTTCTCGTCCACGACGGTTGACGCATCGACCTCGTCGACGAGGACGCGTTCCGTGCCGTCGCTCAGCATCGCCAGGCGGACCGCAGTGCTGGCGTCGGTCACCAGGAGGGCAGGTTGAGCGTCCTCCAGCATGTAGCCGATGCGGTCCGCCGGGAAGTCGGGATCGATCGGCAGATACGCTGCCCCGGACTTGAGCACCGCCAGCAGCGCCACTACGAGGTCGGGGGAGCGGCGGAGCAGTACCGCCACGAAGCGCTCGACACCCGCACCCCGGTCGACCAGCAGCCGCGCCATCCGGTTGGCCCGCTCGTTGAGCTCTCGGTAGCTCAGCGACTCGTCGCCGCAGGCCACCGCCATCGCGTCGGGCGTCTCTGTGCATCGCTCCTGGAAACGCTCGACGAACGACCGCTCAGGTTGCGGCCGTGCTGTGTCGTTCCAATCGTGCAGGACGGTGTGCAACTCGGCTGCGTTCAGCAGTTCCAGGTCCGACACGGGAAGACCGGGCGCGGCGACCAGGCCGTCAAGAAGGGTGAGGAACTGACCAGCCAGCCGCCCCGCGGCGGTGGACCCGAAGAGATCAGCGGGCACGACCAGATTGACGATGATGCTCCCACCGTCGTCCTGAACACTCAGATCGATGTCGCATTTCGCGAAGGCGACATCGACAGGTACTTCCCTGCCCAGGGCCTTACCCAGCCGGATCGGTGCACCGGCCGACTCGGTGCCGATCATGGCCTGCACCAGTGGCTGGCTGCCGGTGTCCCGCTCCCGGCGGAGCTCGCGGACGAGCTGGTCGAAGGGGATGTCCGGCCGTGAGAAGTCCTCGCGAGAGCCCGTGACCGTGCGACGGAGCACCTCGTGGAAGGTGGGCCGACCGGCGAAGTCCATCCGGACCGGGACCGTGTTGACGAAGAAGCCGATCACGGACTCCAACTCGGTGCGGCCGCGGCCGGCGACCGGGACGCCGAGCGCGAAGTCGTCCTGGCCGCTGAGCCGGTGGAGGAACGTGGCGACGGCGGCAAGCAGCACGGTGAACGGCGTGGTGTCGTTGGATTCTGCGAGGCGGCGTACGGCTGCTTCCGTGCCAACGGGCACCACCCGCCTTGCGCTGTGGCCGCGCCAGTCCCGCGTGGCTGGGCGCACGCGGTCGCTGGGGATTTCCAGGTCGGGCATTCCGGCAAGGCGCTCGCGCCAGTACCCGAGCTGCGCATCCAACTCCGGGCCCGCGAGACGGCGAGCCTGCCAGCCGGCGAAGTCGCGGAACTGAGGAGCCGGGACGCCCTCGGGCAGCGCCGGGCTCCGTTCAACGAGAGCGGGACCGTTGTCGGTGTGGCGAGCCTCGCAGGCGGCTGCCAGGTCCTTCAGGAAGAGGTCGGCGGACCAGCCGTCGAAGACGATGTGGTGGACGGTCGTGAGCAGCACGTGTTCTTCGGCATTGATCCGGTAGAGGCGGGCACGCAGCAGCGGGCCCTTTTCCAGGTCGAACGGTTGCTCGGCTTCCCGCCGCAGTGCGTCGGGCAGATCCTGCTCGGTGACGTCCAGCACCTCGAGGTCCACAGCTCCGGGGGCACCGACCTCCTGGACGGGCTCCCCGTCCGGGCCGACCTGGAAGGTGGTGCGAAGCGCGCCGTGGCGCCATACCACCCAGTCCAGCGCGGAGCGCAGCACGGTCGGTGCCACCAGGCCAGTCAACCGGATCGCGAGAGGCACGTTGTACAGGGGCGTTCCCGGTGTGAGCTGCTCGGAGAACCAGATCCCGGCTTGTCCTGCGGCCAGAGGGGCGGGCCCAGGGGGCAGGACCAGCAGTGTGTCGGCGTCAGGGGTGCCGCGAAGGCGCGCACCCGCTCGGGCGAGTCGGTCGCGTACCGCTGCAAGTCGCTGGTCCGGTTCGGTTGCCGCGGGGGCCGGCGCCGTCTGTGGCAGCACGTGGGTGGTCATGGTGTGCCTTCCTGGATGTCCGCGGGGACGAGAGCGTTCAGCACCGCTTCGGATACCGAGGCGATCGTCCGCGTCGCGTACAACTCCGTCAGGGAGAAGTCGATGTCGAAGGTTTCGCGCAGCCGCGCGACCAGTTGGGCGGCGCGCAGGGAATGCCCGCCCAGGTGGAAGAAGTCCTCGAACACACCGGGGACCGGTACAGCCAGAACCGCGGCAAACAGTTCCGCCACCAGTTCTTCCAGCTCATTGCGAGGATCCGTCTGCTCGGCACCCCTGAGCCCGGCAACCAGCGGGTCGGGCAAGGCACGCCGGTCCACCTTGCCCGCGCTGGTCACGGGCAGCCCGCCGAGCTCCACGAACAGGGCGGGAACCATGTACGGCGGCAGCGCACCGGCGCAGAACTCGCTCAGTGCAGCAGGGTTCAGCTGCCCGTTACCGCTAGGCACGACGTAACCGACCAGGAAGCGGTCAGCACCCGGTTCCGGCGGCAGGAAGTCGAGAACCGTCGCTGTTTCCACGCCGGGATGCTCAGCGAGCCGGGCCGCGACCTCGCCCAGCTCGACCCGATATCCGCGGATCTTGACCTGGTCGTCGGCCCTGCCCAGGAAGTCGAGCAGGCCGTCGGGCCGGACCCGCACCAGGTCACCGCTGCGGTACATGCGCTCACCGGGGAAGGCAGGATCGGGCACGAAGCGGTCGGCGGTCAGCCCCGGACGGTTCAGGTAGCCACGGGTGACGCTGCCTCCGATGTAGAGCTCGCCTACCGTGCCCGGAGGGACCGATCGCATGGCGGGATCGAGGACGCTCACCCTTACGCCGTGCCGCGGCCCGCCGATGGCGACGACTCCGGTGGCCGCCTCGGCCGCGGTGACCTCCAGCGCGGTCGCGGTGATGGTTGCCTCCGTCGGCCCGTAGGTGTTCACCAGCCGGCACATGGGTGCCCGCACCAGCCAGCGGCGGGCAACCTCGGCGGGGACCGCCTCGCCGCCGAGGACGAGAAGCCTGAGGCACGCAGGCGGCGTGTCGTCGCCGAGCCGGTTCACGACTGCAGCCCAGTAGGCGGGGGGTAGTTCGGCGACGGTGATCGCGTGTCGTCGCAGTACCGCCGCGAACTCCTCCGGTTGCCAGAGCTCGTCCGGGCGCAGGACGAGGGTCGCGCCGGACACCAGGGTCGGAAGGGTCTGCTCGAGAGAGGCGTCGAAGGAGTGGCTGGCGAACTGGAGCACCCGGTCACGGTCGTTGAGCCCGTAGGCGGCGGCCATCGTCCGGCAGTGCTGCGTCAACGCTCCGTGCAGGCCCATGACAGCCTTGGGCCGTCCGGTCGTGCCCGAGGTGTAGATGAGATAGGCCAACTGCTGACGGTCCACGGAGGGCAGCGGCGTCTCGTCATCAACCTCACAGTCCGCTGCATCGAGGAGAACCAGGTTCTCGTGCGGTGGGAGGGGAGCGAGTTCGGCGTCGGTGATAGCGAGGCGGACACCGGCGTCCTGCAGGAACATGCTCTTGCGCTCGTCCGGCAGAGTGGAGTCGATCGGCAGGAAAGCCCCGCCAGCCCGGACCACCGCCAGCAGCGCGACGACCGACTGGACACCTCGGGACAGGTGTACCGCGACGGGTTGTTCGGCACGGACACCTAGAGCGGCCAGTCGCCGAGCCAGCCGCTCGACCCGGTTGGCCAGCTCCGCGTATGTCAGCCGGTCAGCGCCGCACACCACGGCCAGCGCGTCGGGCGTGCGGTCCGCGCACTCGAAGACGAGCTCGTGGACCGGCCGAAGATCCGTCGGTTCCGTCGGTGCAGGGGCCGACCACGACCGGACGCTCGGCGGATCCGCCGGCACGACCAGGTCGAGTGCGCTTACCCGTGTGTCCGGGACTGCCACCGTCTGCCCCACCACAGCCAGGAAGCGAGCGGCCAGCTTCTCGATCGTCTCCGAGGTGAACATGTCCGACGCGTACTCGACCGTGCCGCGGAGGCGGCCCTCCGCGTCCAACTCCAGGTCGAAGGTCAGCTCCGCTGAGGCGCTGATCCGCGGAAGTGTCGCCTCACGGACAGCCAGACCTGCGACATGTACTGGTGCCCGGTCCACATGCCGCACGTCGAACAGCACGTTGAACAGGGCCCCCTCGCGGACCTCTCCGCGCCGTTGGAGTTCATCGAGCAGCCCCTCGAACGAGCAGCTGGCGGCCGAGTACCCGTCGCTTACTCGGATACGGCCTCGGGTGTGCTTGTGGGTGATCAGAGTGTCGGCGCGGACCAACTCCACCAGTGCCCTCATCGAGGGATCAGCGGAGAGATCAGCCAGCCGGGGCACGCTGTCGACGAAGAAGCCGACAACGTCCTCGCCGCTCGCGTGCAGGCGGTCGGCCGTCGGGGTGCCGACACAGACCCGGGCGCTTCCGGTCCAGCGGGAGATGAGCGCGTGGAAGCAGGCCAGTAGGACCACGTTCGGGGTGGTGCGGGCGCTCGCTGCCAGGAGACGGAGCGCGGCTACGGTCTCGGTCGGGACGGTGAAGGCGTGCGCGGCCCCCTTCCCGCTACGCGGTCCTGTCCGGGGGACATCGACCGGCGGGTCCACGGGCCCGGCCGCCTGCAGGTACTCGCGCCACCAGTAGAGCCGCGCGGGAGCAAGCTCTTCCTCCTCGGCTGCCCGTGCCACGGTGTAGTCACGGAACGAGGCCGGTACGGCCAGTGCCGAACCTTCATCTCCGAGGGCTTGGCCGTACAGGTGCAGCAGCTCGCCGCGGACCAGTTCCAGGGACTGACCGTCGAAGGCCACGTGCGCGACGTTCAGAAGCAGGACGTGACGGTTGTCAGCGATCCGCACCAACAGCACCCGGGCCAGCGGCCCAGCAGTGAGGTCGAACGGGCGAGCGAGCTCGTCCGTCAAGCATGCCGCCAGTGCGGCGGCGGGGTCGGATACGCCGCGCACGTCAGCGAAGCGGGGCATCAGCAGGGCCGGCCGGCGAAGAGTCCACTGCGGTCGGCCGTCGGCCGAAGTGGTAATGCGGGCACGAAGCGCCTCATGGCGGGCAACAAGCCCGGTGAGGGCCTCAAACAACGCAGCGCGGTCCAGCCGCCCGTCCAGGGCCAACGCCATCGGACACGCGTGCTCGGCGGAGTCCGGACGAAGCTGGTGGGCCGTCCACATGCGACGCTGTCCACCCGTCAGCGGGAAGTCGGACTTGGTCGGTGCCGTGCTCGGGAACGGCCCCAGGGGTGCCAGCAGTCGCATGCCCCGGACCGGGGCCACGTCGAAGGCGCTGACTGGCGTCAAGGCGTTCGCGACGACCGCGTTGAGCCCCCGTACGAGCGCTTCGCTGAGGGGAGCGATGGATGCCTCGTCGAACAGCCCTGAGTCGTACTCGAAGAACGCCGTCATCCCGTCGGCCTCGTCCGCGATGTCGAGGAGCAGGTCGAACTTCGCGGTGGCTCGCGGTACCGGAAAGGTAGTGACGTCCACCCCGGGCAGCGTCAGGGGTGCCCCGACCGCGTTCTGGTAATTGAAGCCCACCTGGAACAGCGCAGTACCGGTCGATGTGCGCTGCGGGCGCAGCCTGCGTACGACCCGATCGAAAGGCAGGTCCTGATGGGCGTAGTTGTGCAATGTGGTCCGACGCACTTCGGACAGCAGCCCTTGGAACGTCGTGTCGGGGGCGAGCTGGACGCGCTGCACCACGGTGTTCACCAGGTAACCGACCACGTCATCGCTGCCGGCGACCGCGCGGGTGGCCACCGGGGACGTGACCGCGACGTCCGCGCTCCCGCCCCAGTTGCCCAACAGCGCCTGGAACGCGGCGAGCAGAACCATGTACACGGAGGACCGCGTGGTCCTGGCCAGCTCACGGATCCCGGTCGCGGTCGCGGCAGGTATGGAGAAGTGGACCGCGGCGCCCGAGCCGCGTCGGTGGTGATGGCGAGGCCGTTCGGTGGGCACCGTCAGGTGCCGCAAGCCGGCGAGCCGGTCCTCCCAGTACTGCAAGTGCCGTTCGGTGTCCAGCTCCGCGAGACGCCCGCACTCGAGTCGCACCAGGTCCGCGTAGTCCACCTCCGGTCCGCACCATCCGGATCCATCCCGGTAGGCAGCGCCGAGGGCCCTCAGGAACACGCCGGTTGACCAGTCATCGAAGACGATGTGATGGACATTCAGGAGGAGGATCCGGTCGTCGGAGCCGAGCCGGATCAGTCGGGCCCGTGCGATCGGTCCTCGTTCGAGATCCAGCGGCTGCCAGGCGAACTCGGCGACGGTCGCCCGAATGTCCGCGTCGTCGAGGCTGGCCGAGTCCAGGACCTCAAGGTCGAACGGGGCTACTGGGGCGATCCACTGCCAGGGGTTGCCGCCTTCGTCCACACTGAACCGGGCTCGCAACGCCGCATGCCGCACAGCAAGCGAGTCCAGAGCGGTCCTGAGCCGCTGCTCGTCCAGCGGGCCACCCAGCCGCACAGCCACCGGGACGTTGTATGCGGGAGTCGCGTCCTCGAAGGTCTCGGCGAACCAGATGCGCTGTTGTCCCGGAGTCAGGGGCAGGCGCACGGCCTGCCCGGATTCCGGTGTCGCCGTTCGCTGCGGTGTCATCAGTCGACCTCCACCATGGGGGCGTGACGGCGCCACCAGTCCTGGCCGCTCTCGGGCAGCGTGTGGATCGGGTCGAAGTACTGGTGGATGGCCACATTCCCGGGCTCTTCCGCGCCCTTCTCGAGCGAGGTGCGGTAGTTCTTGGTCCAGTAGCTGATGCCGCGTTCCCGGTCGTACTGAAGCGCCTGGTGCACCCATCGCTTGCCGATGAAAGGCACATCGCACACGATCCGTGGGGTGGCGAACCCGGGAAGGTACCCGAGGATCCCCTGCTGGAGGTCCTGAGCGTGTGACACCGATGTGCGCCAGTGCTCGCTGAACGGGATCATGTCGCAGAGGTAGAAGTAGTAGGGCATGATCGCTGCTCCATCGAGCAGGGCGAAGCTCAGGTCAAGCAGGGCCTCGACGGAGTCGTTCACGCCGCTCATCAGCACGCCCTGGTTGCGCACGTCGCGGAGCCCCGTGTCGAGGAGGCCGCGTGCGGCGGCGGCCACCGCTGGCGTGATCTGCTGTGCCGCGTTCGCGTGAGTGTGCACCGCGAGCTGTACGTCGTGGCTGCGCGCCAGCCGAACCAGCCGCTCCATGCCGCGTCGTACCTCGTCGGACGACCAGTACTGCGGGAGGCCCACCACGGCCTTGGACGCGAGCCGGATGTCGCGGATTGAGGGGATGCGTATCAGCTCCGAGACGAAGGCTTCGAGCCGAGGCCACGGCAGGTTGGCGACATCGCCGCCGGAGACCACCACGTCGCGCACGCCGGGGGTGGCGGAGAGGTAGTCCAGCATGGCCTTGAGGCGGTCGGCCGGCCGCATGACGAACCGCGCCTTCGCCACCTGCGGGGTGGAGTTTCCCACCAGGTCCATGCGGGTGCAGTGCCCGCAGTATTGCGGGCAGGTCGCGACTACCTCGGCAAGGACCTTGGTCGGGTACCGGTGAGTGAGCCCTTCCACGGCCCACATGTCCTGTTCGTGCAGTGAGTCGCGCTCTGCGAAGGGGTGGGAGGGCCAGTCCTTTCGCCGGTCGGAGTACATCGGCACCATGTAGCGGCGCACCGGGTCGGCCCGGAACGCCTCGGTGAGCCCTCCGCGGGTTGCCGTATCGAGCGACGGTGCGATCGTATTGAGCATCTGCGGTGGCAGCAGTATGGACATCGTGGCCCGCTCGCGCTGGTCCCGTTCGAGGTCGGCATAGCAGGACTCGTCGAGCAGGTCGCCGACAGCCTGGCGCAACTGCGCGATGGACTTGATGCAGTGGGCGCGCTGCCACCGTGGGTCGTGCCAGTCTGCGGTGCTGACATTGCGCCAGCCGGGGAAGCGACGCCAGTCGGGTTCCACGAGGCTTCGGCTCTGGTACGCGTAGGGCTGCTCGGGGAGTGCCGGCCCCAGGGCAGCCGCGAGTTCGGTCCCGGAAGGTGCGGTGAGCTGCGACGGAAATGAGTGAATCGCGATGTCAGTCATTTGCTTCTCCTGCGGCGGGAGGGGCCAGATGCGGCCGCGCAGTTGCTGCTCCGACGGATGGTGAGTGGTCCGCCAAGGTCATGGGGTGAGTTCCTCGATCGTGGCGGCCAGGCCTGCCACTGTGGGCTGTTCGAGCAGGTCGAAGTAGGCCAGCCGGACTCCGTGCTCGCGCTGTGTCGCGTGCAGGGCGCGGGCGGCCAGCAGGGAGTGGCCGCCGAGCTCGAAGAAGTCGTCGTCCGCGCCTATCGGCTCGACTGCGAGAAGATCCGACCAGAGCTCGGCGAGGCTGCGCTCCAGCGGGGTGTCGGGTGCTCGGTAGGGGGCGGTGCAGGTGCGGGGGGCGCGGCGAGGGTCGGGCAACGCGGACCGGTCGACTTTGCCCGTCGGACCGAGTGGAAGCGTCGGCAGCACGATCACCGACTGCGGGACCATGTAGGGCGGCAGCACGTCGCGTAGCTGTTCACGCAACTGAGCGGCCAGCTCCGGGTCCGCCAGCGCCTCGGGGCTCGGAACTGCGTACGCCAGCAGGCGCTTTGCGCCGGAGTCGTCAGATCGTGCGACGACCGCTGAGTCGCTCACGGTGGGCAACCGGGTCAGGGCTGCCTCGATGGCGCCCGGCTCGACGCGGAAGCCCTGGATCTTGATCTGTCGGTCGGCACGTCCGAGGAACTCGATGGTGCCGTCGGCCTGCCAGCGTGCCAGGTCGCCGGTCCGGTACATGCGGATCACGGCCCCGGTTGGCCCGGCCGCCAGGACGAAACGTTCCGCTGTCGCCTCGGGGCGCCCCAGATAGCCGCGGGCTAAGCCGTCGCCGAAGGCGTACAGCTCGCCTTCGGCGCCCACAGGCACGGGGCGGCGGTCGGTGTCGAGGATGGCAACCCCCGTTCCACTGACCGGGCGCCCGATGGGTACCGGCCCGTCGGCACCGACGGGCCCGCGTACCGTCCAGCAGGCGGTGAACGTCGTGTTCTCGGTCGGCCCGTAGCCGTTGGTGAAGGCGAGATGGGGATGCGCCGTGAGCACTCGACTCACGTGGTCACGTGAGAGCACGTCCCCGCCCGCGAGGATGTGCCGGAGCCCTCCGAGTGCCTCGAGGTGGGCGTCGACCATCTGATGGAAGAACCCGGCTGTCAGCCAGAGCACGCTCACCTGCTCGGCCCTCAGGGTCTGCGCCAGAGTGTCCGGGGTGGTGCGCCCAGGCGGCTGGACTGCGAGCCGACCACCGAGGGTCAGCGGGGTCCAGATCTCCAGGGTGGAGGCGTCGAACGCGACCGGTGCGAGCTGCAGGAAGACATCGGCCGAGGTGAACTGAGCCCAGTCAGGCTGCTGCACCAGCCGGGCCACCGCCCTATGGGGTACGCAGACCCCTTTGGGCTCGCCAGTGGACCCCGAGGTGTAGCTGACATAGGCGAGATTCTCCGGCGTGGTCGGCGCGGCCCGCAGCGAGGAGTGGGTTGGCTCAGCGAGGAGGCGGTTGAGCTCCTCGGTGGGGACGTCCACCTCCGCGAGCCGCTCCCACGGCCCTGTCTCGGCCAGGAGCAGTACCGGCTCGGCGTCGGAGACCAGCTGCACAAGGCGCTCCTGGGGAGCGTCGGGCTCGAGCGCCAGGTACGCCCCGCCGGCCTTCAGGATGGCCAGCAGAGCGGTGATCAGACGCGGGGAGCGCTCCGCAAGGAGGGCGACGACCCGATCCGGGCCGACTCCACGCTCCACCAGGTGGATGGCCAGTCGCGTCGCGCTGGCCTCCAGATCGGCGTAGGTCAGTTGCTCACCGCCGCAAGAGACGGCGACAGCGTCGGGGGTTCGGCGAGCCTGCTCGGACACCAGGTCGTGGACGCATCGAGCAGGTACCGGTGGAAGACCACTCCCGCCCCACGAGCTCAGCGGATCCGGCCAGGTATTCGTACCCACGTTCGATGAGTGGGCAGGGCGAACTGGCGACGACGCCACGGTCATGTCGCTCTCCAAACACGTTCCGGCAGAGGTTTGACAGGTCATTGGGCATGGACAAATCGAGCTGTGAGGCGGGGTGGCCCGTGATCAAGCCAGGCGGTCAGTTCCTTCGGTGATCGGCGCCAGGGGTCGAACGCCTCCAGGCGCCAGGTCGCGCCCACCTCGGCCAGGGCGGCGGATCTCTCGTGAGCGGCCCCATCGCCGGGCGTCACGCTGTCGATCGCCACTACGTCGCGGGTCCGCACCGACGCTTCCTGAGGTGCCAGCGTTGCCAGGCGCGCCAGGATGTCCGCCAGTTCCACCGCGTCGGGGCCGCGCAGGTGGCCGCCGTGTCCACGGACCATAGGGACGATGCCGTCCTGCCGTGCTGCTCGCAGGAGAGCCCCGGGACGTGAGGCGGGCCAGGTTGCAGCCGCCCAGATCGGGACACCCGGTTCTCCTCGCCCAGAGGTGCTGCGGGGCTCAGGCAAGAAGGTGGCGCGATCCACGCGGTAGTGCTCGCCGGTGTGGCTGAACTCACTTCCGCGCCACAGACTCGCTATCACTTGCAGGGCTTCGTCGACCTTGGAGGCCCGGGTGCGCAGCCCTCCTGCCTCCCCGAAGGCGGCGAAGTCGAGATCCGCATCGGCGCCCAAGCCCACCCCGAGGACGAGCCGCCCCTCGGAGAGGTGATCGAGCGTCACCGTCTCGCGGGCGACCTTCCAGGGCCGGCGCCGGGCCAGCGGGGTGACCAGCGGACCGCTCCTCAGTCGACTGGTTCGGGTCAGGATCCCCGTGACGACCGTCCAGGCGTCGACAGCCGGCAGCCGTAGCTCACGGGACATCATCAGGTGGTCCCACAGGAACACGCCGTCCCAACCGGCCTCCTCCGCGCGGACCGCGAACTCCACTAGCCGCGACGGATCGGCGTAGTACCCGACGTTGGGGAGCAGCAGCCCGTGTTGCATGCCGACCTCCGGCGACCCGGTCATCGCGAAGCCCCCGAACTGGCGATACCGGCGCGCGCGACCTGCTGCGCCACCGTCCGCGCCGAGCGGACGGCTCCTTCGAGATGGCCGTAGAAGTACGGCGAGTATTCGGATCCCACCCGATGGATCGGCCCGGCGAAGCCGCCTGGATGTCTGTTCGATCGCACGCCAGCCCATGCTCCGAGCTCCGGAACCGCCGCGTAGCATCCTTGGACCCACGGTTGCCGAAGCCAGTCCTGGGCCTGCACGTGAAGCGGCTCCAGGGCGTCGGCACCGAGCCATTCAGCGAGTCTGGCCGTGAGATCGCCCCACGTCACACTGCCGCTGCTCCACACTCGTGCTTCCGCACCAGTGAGGAAGCCGACCAGCACGCCTAGGCCGTCCCTGTCGTTGGAGTCGTCCACCAGGAAGCGGATCGGGGGCCGGTCCGCGGTGACCCAGCCGCTGAGGCCACTGTTCCGCCAGAACGGCGTGCGGTAGACGAGGTGGACCTTGACCGCCGAACCGCCTTTGGATGCGGGCACGACAGGCGGTTGCGCGGTGGAAAGGTCCAGCTCGATGGACCGCTCCTGCCCGGGGCCTGTTGCCAGCACCAGCTGAGCGCATTCGACCCGGAGGCCGTCCGCGTGAACCTGCACCGAGTCGGCTGTCTGCGTGATGCGGCGCACCGCGCTACCCGTGCGCACCTGCCGGTCGAGGCGGGCCGCGAGCCGCTCGCACAGCCCCTGCGCTCCGCCGGCCAGGCGGAATTCCTGGGCCCCGCCGGCGAAGGCTGTGAGAAAAGGCAGCCCGCCCCCCGACTTCACGTAGAAGAGGAAGTGAAGCAGCGACACCTCGTCGGGATCCGAGGCGAGCATCTCCCGCACGATCTGCTCGATCAACATGCACGCGTCAGCGGGCATCTCCTCTGCGTGCAGCCAGCTATGCACAGTGATCCGGTCCTGCATCTCGGCGTCCGGGGATGCCCCAGGGGATTGCAGGTCGACCTGGTCGGCGAGCTCCTCGATCCGGTCCAGAGCCAGGCCGAAGGCCAGTGCGCTGAACGGCGCGTACTCACCGTCGCTTCGGTGTAGGCGACCGGCCAAGTCGAAGAGTGAGGCGCCCTCCGCCACTGTGCGTTGGAGCGGAATCCCGAGCCGATCCGCCAGCTGCCTGACCTCGGTGTGGTGCTGTCCGACGTAGGCTCCGCCGCAGTCCAGCGCCAGGCCAAGAGTCGTCTCCGTGCGGATTCGACCGCCCAGCTGTTCGGACGCCTCTAGGACGAGGACATCGTGCCCGCGCGCCGAGAGTTCTTCCGCGGCGCAAAGTCCGGACAACCCCGCACCGACCACGACGATCTCGACCTGCTCTGGCGAAATCTCGGAGGTCATGCGTTGTGCTCCTCGGCTGACCAGAGCGGACGCAGGCCGGCATCGCGTTCGTAGGCGTCGGCCAGCGCCTGCAGAAACGTGCGCAGTTCCTCCTCATTCGGCGCCAGCGGGCCTGCGACGTACCGTGAGTCTGAGACCCCACGTTGCGTCGAGGAACAGGCGGCCCAGTCCTGCAGGTTCGTGGTCTTCCAGAAGTCGACCGCGTAGTCTGGCTTGAAGCCCCGGCTGTCAAGCAGCTCGTCGGAGAAGAACCACTCGCAGATGACGCGCGTGCGGTCTGGGGCGAGCGGGTCGAGGCGATGGGTGACGACGTAGTCGTGCATCGCGGTGATGAACAGACCGGGCAGTACCGCGTAGTAGCACACTTGGCGGGCGCGGTCCTCATCGAGTTTCGGAAAGGCCCAGGTGGGCCCCGAGCCGTTCAGGGACATGGTGTCCGCCGAGTTTTTGAGGTCCAGCGAGCCGCCGAGCCACAGTCCGGTGCTGGTGAATCCCTCGCCGTTGACCGTGCGTTGAACCTTGCTGAGCTCGGGGTGGGTACTGGGGCAGTGATAGCACTCAAGGTAGTTTTCGACGATCAGCTTCCAGTTGGCCTCGACCTCGTACTCCTCGGTGCCCACCCGACGCAGCTCGCCGAGCTGATAGGCATCCAGGACCGTGGTGAGGTTGCCGAGTGAGGTGGGGAAGTTGGGTGCGTCACCAGAATGGTTGACGAAGAGCCATCCGTTCCATTCGGCCGAACGGACCGGGAGCAGCCCCAAACCCCGCGGGTCCGTTTCGGCGAGCTCCTCGAACCGAGGTGCACTGCGCAAGGCACCGTCGAGCCCATACACCCAGGCGTGGTAGGCGCACCACACCTGTGCCCGGCGGACCTTGCAGGATTGAGTCACGAGTTCGTGCCCCCGGTGACGGCAGGCGTTGACGAACACGTTCACGCCTTCGCCGGTTCCGGCGACAAGGACGTTGCGCCCGGCCGACATCACGGCCGCCTGGGAGCCCTTATCGGCGTAATCGGCGACGCGTCCGACGGGTACCCAGCCATGTTGGAAGATCCGCTGGCGCTCCCACTCGAACAGCTCGGGGGAGGTGTAGGCGAGGCCTGGCAGGGCGCGAGGTTCACGGGTCGCCGTCAAGAGCTCGGCTACCGCTTCTTCTCCGAGAACGCGGGCTGGAGCACCTCGCTCCCCGAGCGTAGACAGGTTCATGACAAAATCCTTCTGTGGCGGCGCCACGTTTGATGACGCCGGGTTGATGCGATGCCGCTGGCGCGGCGGTACGTGTGACTCGATTAGTGGGGACGGGTCTCGCGGGCTTCCTCTGCTAGCCGGGAGCCGGTAGGAAGGGCCTTCGCACCGATTGCGGCTATCAGCGGGAGCGCTGCAGCGGCGAGCAGCACCGCCCTGGCGCCCAGCTGCTGGGCGACCGTTCCCGCCGCCAGGTAGCCGGCGGAGCCGCCCACCGCGCTGGCGGAGTTCATCCAGGTGAATGCCTCCGTCCGCCAGGCCGCCGGTACGTTCTGGCTCACGAGACCTGCAGCAAGCGCCGCTGTGGGTGCGACGGCGAGCCCGGCGACGAACATCAACGGCGCCAGCACGAGGAAGTCGGGTGCCACCGCAAGCACGGCAAAGCCGGCCGCGCACGACAGAGAGAGGACCGCGTACTGGGTACGAATCGAAGCTCGCCAGCCAGCGAGACTCTGGGCCAGGCCGCCGCCGACGCTGCCGAGGGCCCAGACGGCCAGCAGCCCGCCTGCTGTTGCGGCATTTCCCAGTTCTGCAGCGCGGGCGACCGCGCCTACCTCGACCA
The DNA here is from genome assembly GCF_050325825.1 of Kitasatospora sp. LaBMicrA B282. Lineage (NCBI taxonomy): Bacteria > Bacillati > Actinomycetota > Actinomycetes > Kitasatosporales > Streptomycetaceae > Kitasatospora > Kitasatospora sp. LaBMicrA B282. The sequence goes on along the minus strand of NZ_JBNQTI010000002.1, from coordinate 48,825 downwards.
TCCCGACGGCCAGGAACTGCACGAAGGCAAGGGCACAGATCACCCACACCGGACGGCGTGAGGCCACCGGCGCTTCCGAGGCTGAAGCGGAATCACCGTTCGGCCGCTGGCCAGAGCTCTGAAGGCTTCCCCGGGTGCCGGCCAGGAGCACGATGGCGCCAAGCGGGGTCAAGGCTGCCCCAAACAGCAGCGCGGCTGCGGGCGATGCCGCAGATGCGCACAGACCGACGACAGCAGGGCCGAGAATGAAGCAGACCTCGGTGCTGATTGAGTCGACGCTGTAAGCAGCGGTGCGAACTTCCGTATCTCCGAAAGTAGCCGATATCAGGGACCTCAGCACCGACGAGACCGGAGGCTGCAGGGCGCCCGCGAGGAGCGCGACCACCCAGAGCTCTACGGTGGACCCGTGCCGAGCCGCGAGAGCCAGTGCGCCAATGCTGATCGGCGCAGCCGCTGACGCGACGGCCAGGGCAGCTGGCCCGCGGCGGTCGATCAGTCTTCCCCACATCGGTCCGCAGATGGCCACGGCGAGGGTGAACGCTGACACAACCGTTCCTGCGGCCGAGACTCCACTGAAACGCCGTTGGAGTATCAGCAGCAACGCCAAGGGATACATCGCCTGTGCGAGTCGCCCGGCGAAGACACCTACCAAGGCTCGTCTGATCGTCTTGGCGGCCAGGACTGCCCCGAGCCCGCGGGGCGGTCGACCGTTGCCAGCATCCCCCGTATCAGTGCTGGTCGAGACGAGTCCGCCTTCGGTATCTGGTCCGGCCAAGGGTGTCCTCCAGTGGTGAGAAGCTAGCGGCAAGGCATCGGGTCTTGCTGTGTGAATGTCAGTTTTTCATTCGCGCCCACGGATAGAGGAGCGATTGCCTTGCCGTGTGTCTCGGGATCGCCGCAGCCTGAGCGCTGACCGAGCGGTCGACGCCACCGGTGGCGATACCGGTGTCCTCCGGCGACCGGGGGCCTCCGTGATGTGCTGAGTGCTCGGGATGCCGTCTGCGAGGAAGGAAATGCCCAGTCAGATGCGATGAGGCTGGGTCTGAGCTGCATGGTGTGTCACTCGGCCTCAACACACTATTAGCTCTTTGTGTCGCTCCAAGAGGTGGATCCCGGCGCGTCCTGCGGCAGGAGCTGTTGAGCTCGCACATCCATGCGGAGAGGCTCTGCATCAAGCATGAGGCAGGGCCTCATCGGCGGGGTACTCGCCCGCGATCCGCCGCCGAGTAGCTCGAGAGTAGGACCTAGGTTGGGAGAGGTTCCCCACTCACCGGGCGGGTGTTTGAATGCGTCAAGCAAGGCGCCGAGGTCGGGTGGTTTGAAGGGCCTGCGGAGCCCGCTCCCGATCCTGGCCACGCTGAGCACACCGTTGGCCCGGCCTGTGATCGCGGTGCTTCGGCTGCGGCGGGCCAAGGTCGCCGGCGTCCGCGGGGCCGGTCCCTTCACCATCCGACGCGCCCGCCGCCGTCCAGGCCGGCGCGAGTGGGCCGTGACCGTTGGTGCCGGCAGCCGGTTCTACAACGCCGACGTCGTGACCACCGGCCGCCGTGCAGGCAACGCTTCTAGCCTCGGACTTTCACGAGGTGATGATCTGACTGGTCGCCAGAACGCAAGAAAGTGCTTCTGACCTGCGACGATAGGGCTTTTCTAGGGTCCTGTCGCCGCATTGAAACGAAGCACTCTCCAGGCGAAGAAGCGTAGTGCCTCCTATCCGCTTGTCCGCGTCCGGGGCGGCGGTGGGCGCGTGGTGTCGCAGGCAGGTGGGGTGCTGCTGGTGGGGACCGTCCGCCGGATCGGCCTGGATACCGCGTTATCGGCGGCGTTGGAGCCGTGGTAAGCCACGGGCGGTGCACGACCCAGGCAAGGTTCTGATCGACCTCTCCTTGGCGGTCGCCCTCGGCGGGGACTGCCTGTCGGACGTAGCGGTGTTGCGGGCCGAGCCCGGCCTTGTTCGGGCCGGTCGCGTTCGACCCGACCGTCTCCCGACCGGTCGACGCCCTCGCTGCAGCCGGCGCGCGTGCGCTGGCCGCCGTGCGGCGGGCACGCGTTGAAGTCGGCGAGCGGGTCTGGACGTTGGCCGGCGACGCGGCACTGAACGCAGGCGGGGAGGTGGTTGTGGACATCGACGGCGTGCTGGTCCTGGCCCACTCCGAGAAGCAGGATGCGACCGCGACCTGGAAGAGGAACTTCGGCCACCACCCGTTGATCGCGTTCATCGAGCATGGCCGACAGGGCTCGGGCGAGCCGGTCGCGGGCATGCTGCGGCCGGGCGCTGCCGACCACATCGAGACCGCCCGCCTGGCACTGGCCCAGCTGCCCAAGCAGCACCGGCGCGGACGCAGGACGCTGATCCGTACCGACTCCGGCGGCGGCACCCATGAGCTTCCTCAACTGGCTGACCATGCGGGGGCGGTGGCTGTCCTACTCGGTCGGGATGGTCATCACCGAGGCGATCCACCAAGCCGTCCTCCTGGCCTCCGCCCCGCCTGGACACCGGCCGTGGAGCCGGACGGCTCCGTGCGCGAGGGCACCTGGTCGCTGGGCTCGCCCCTCACCCCGGCGCCCGGTTACGCATCACCGACGCCGACGGCATGCGGATCACCTGCCTCGACACGAACACCGCCCATGCCCCGATCGCGCACTTGGAACTGCGGCACCGCCAGCGGGCCAGGGAAGAGGACCGCATCCGGGCGGCCCGCGACACCGGCCTGCGCAACCTGCCCCTGCACGACGCGGCCCAGAACCAGATCTGGTTGGAGGTCGTTCAGCTCGCCCTCGACCTGCTGGCCTGGATGCCGATGCTCGCGCTGGACGGACCCTCCCGGCGCTGGGAGCCCAAACGCTTGCGACTTCGCCTCTTCTCCACCGTTGGTCAGCTCGTCACCACCGGCCGACGCCGTTGTCTCCGGCTTGCCCGGCACTGGCCCTGGACCCAGGTGATCGCCATCGCGTTCGAGTGACTGCATTCACTGCCGCACCCCGGCTGACCAGCAACGACATCCCGTCCCAACGAGATGGCCCCATGCCGGAGCCGTGGAACCCGGCGCCCATCCGGCGCGACAGCGGGACCACAGACATGCCTGCTACCAGCCCAAACAGCCTGCCAGCGAACTGACAGACCGTCATGAAAGATCGAGGCTAAATCGCGACGAACCGCTACAAACGGTTAAACGACAAGCTCAGAGTAGCGGGCGAGTAGAGGTCATTGACTAAGCTGGCCCCATCTACAGCAACTAGTTCACGGGCGAGATCGCCGGTGGCCCACTGATGGGATATGCAGTACGCCATGAAGGCATTGATTGCAGGACTGTTCGTCGGGCTTTTATTGATCATCGCATCTTCGGTCTTCGTAAGCCAGAGTTCAACTGCCGCGTCCACTCCTGCGGGTGCAGTGCGCCCCGATATGGTCTGTGGCATGTGCAACGGCTGACAAGCGCGCAGGGGTTCTGGTTCACAGCCGCCACATTATTCCTCCTGCTGGTCGCCTCTGCTTCGAATTATCTGCCAGCCTGGGCAGTTCCCTCAGGTATGCAATCCAGTCGTACTGCCATTGGCACTTTCTGGCCTCAGGGTTGGGGATTCTTCGCGCACGAGCCGACTGCCAGCGTGTATGTCGCGTACCGGGTGGAGGCTAATGGAAATATCAGCCGGATCGATGAACGGCAGTTCTCTGGAAAAAATTACTGGGGCTTAAGCAACTCAAGTCTGGCTCATTTTGTCGAGCTGGGAGAAGTTGCCACTCGAGTTCCCAGCGAGGACTGGTTGCAGTGCGGTGCGGATACGCCAGTCGTGTGCAAGTCACACGCGGTGCGGTCGACCATTCTGGAGATCGACCTTGCAAGCTCTAATCGTACCCTGTGTGGGCATGTGGTGCTCGCTATGGAAAGCCCCTTGCGCTGGACCGCGGATGCGAGGGCTTGGATGAATGATTGGAGGGTCATTGAAGTGGTGAATCTTGAGATCACATGCGCGCGCTGACCGCCCGGGTCGAAGTTCGTGTAGCGAGCTTCGAGCCTCGTAGCCTGCCGTTGGCTGTGGCGCGATCGGGTCTGGCTCTGTCTCAACTCATCACTCTGGTTTTCACGCCAGACCACGCCCTTTTCTTCTCTGACTCTGCCACGCCGACTGGGATCCGATGTTCTGGGTTGCACGATATTTCGTTGTGGTGCCTCGCCGGGTCGAGCGCTGGCGGTATGCATCTGTCCCGGCTGGGAACAATCCTTGTGCTTGTCGCAGCGCTGTCTGGCTATCGGCCGCGCTGGACCTGCATCCCTCAGTGGTATGTCACGACGAGTATGGCGATCGCCATGCCAATGCCCGAGGGGGGCAATAATATAGCAGCGATCGTTACCATGCTCCTGATCCCGCCGTCGCTTGGCGACTTCCGGGAATGGCAGTGGGGGCGTCTTGATCCACCAATATCGCCGTCATGGCGAGGGAGTGCATATGCAGCCTTATTAATTATACGCATGCAGATTGCTCTGATATACGTAGATGCCGCACTTTCGAAGCTGGCAGTTCCGCAGTGGCGGGACGGGTCTGCCATGTATACCGTATTCGTTGACCCGAACGCCGGCTTGCCAGCTGGTTTGCGTGATCTTGCAGCGCCTTTGCTCGTCTCGCGTGTCGTCATTGCGTCGATCACCTGGGGGACGATTGCATTGGAACTCGGAATTGCGCTCTGCGCGCTGCCTGGAATCCGACTCCGTCGGATAGGATTCTTTCTCGCCTGCGTGCTGCACCTCGGCATTATGGTCTCGATGGGCCTCATTAGCTTCGCGGTCACGATGATCTCCACGACGCTGGTGCTATGGGTCGACGGCATGGGCCCATGGCCACCTCGGCTGCGCGCCAGAAATTAATCCACGACCGCCGAAAATCGGAAACAGTGAACCAGTCCCGGAAAGGCATTTATGAGCGTCCAGATCAGGCCGTTTGATGCGGAGACGGCTTCCGAGCGCGAGTTCTCCGAATACCATCTCGCACGGGTTGCGAGCTTGCTGCTCGAGTCCCCCGAAGACCCGCCAGTCACTTATGAGGCCACGGTCGGCCGGTTGCGTACGCCGTGGCCGAGCGATGGGGAGTGCCGGTACTGGGCTGGCTACGTCGACGGCACCCTGGTCGGGCTGGGCAGGCTCGCGCTGCCGGACGGGGAGAACAGCGGGATCGCGCAGATCGACGTGATGGTGCATCCCGGGTTCCGGCGCCGGGGGGTAGGGACCGAACTGCTGCGGGCGGTCATGCCCGCAGTGCGTGATTCGGGACGGCCGACGGTCAACAGCGACGCGATGAAGGCCGGCTCGCCCGGCGCCGCATGGGCAGGCGGTCTCGGCTTCCGGGAGGTGAACCGCTCCGTGGTCATGCGGCTGGTCATCGACGAGACGAAGCCGGAACTGTGGGACGTACCGGTTCCCGAGGGATACCGCCTGGCGCGCTGGGCCGGTTCTACGCCGGAGAAACTGATCGAGTCGTACGCGGCCGCCAGGCAGGCAGTGCAGGATGCGCCGCTGGGCGAGTCCAGCATCCGGCTCCCCACCTGGGACCCGGCGCGGATCCGCCGGGAGGAGCGTCAACTGGCCGAGCAGGGTGCCGAGGAGCGGGTGGTGGTTGCGATCCACCAGGCGACCGGCGAGATCGTCGGTGTCACCGGTATCCTCACCTATGCCTACCGCCCGGAGAACTCCTACCAGAACGACACTTCCGTGGTGAACGCTCACCGCGGGAACGGCCTCGGCCGGGTGATGAAGGCGGCCATGATGCGCTGGCTCGTCGTTGAGCGCCCACAGGTGCGGCGGATCATGACGGGCACCAACGCGGACAACGTCCACATGATCGCAGTCAACGACGCGATCGGCTACCAGATCATCCGCCGCGTGATCTGGGTGGAGACCACCGCTGCCTCGCTGGCCGAGGCATTGAGCTGACGGGGGACGGCCGTTCTGACGGGCGCCGAACAGCTGTCACGCCGTCAGGACGGCTCAGCACAAAGACACCTGGGGCAGAATGTCACGGCATTCTGAGGGCGAGCGCGGTGTGGTTCACAAAACGTGCGTTCGACCACTTCTTCCGGATATATCCCGAGCGCGCGTTCGAAGCCGCTGACAGCCTCCTCATCGCCGCGGCGCAAGGCCAGGTGGGCGAATCCTTCGCTGGCTCTTGCCGCGGCAGAGCGCAATCGGTGTTTTGCGGCGACCTCGGCTGCGAAGCCGAACACGGTCGCGGCGGAAGCGTCGTCCCGGGCTGCCAGGTGTGTCTCGCCCAGTGCGTTGAGCGCATCACACTCGGCCTGTGCCAACCGGTGCTCACGAGCAAGGGCTAGAGCCCGTCGACCGTGGTCGAGGGCGCCAGGTAGGTCTCCAGTGGCCCGTGCGGAAACGCACAGCCCGCCGTACGCGACTGCCTCAATCCGCGTGAGGTGGACCTTCGATGCCAGCGCGACGGCTCGGAGGAAGTCGGTGGTGGCCTCCATGTAGCGGCCCTGATAAAGTCTCAATCCGCCACGATTCAAGCGGATGTAGATCTCCGACTCGTCCCGCCGGCCGCTGGCCAGATGCGTGGACAGGGCGGTGGCAAGGTACTCATCGGCCTCTCGGAACAGGCCCAACTCGGTGCAGACAACACCCATGTTGTTCCCCAAGGTGGCCCTGAGCCCTTCGTCTTCATGGCCGCTCTCAATCCTCAGCGCCTCGCGAAAGGTAGCCAGAGCCTTGGGGTAACGTTCGTCGGCCGTCAGTAGGCCTCCGAGATTGGCAAGCTGGTACATCTCAAAGGTTTGCTCCCCCGTGCGGCGGCTGATCGTCAGAGCTTCCTCGAGACAGTCCTCGGCCCTGTCAGTCTGACGCCGCTCACTCAATGCACCCGCCAGCCCCGTCAGGCACATCGACTGACCGGACAGATCGCCGTCGGCACGTGCGGCGGCTAGCGCTCCCTCGAACAACTCAAGTGCGGGCCCAGCATAGTTGGTACGACGTAGGAGCGGTTGCATCGCACAGACCAGCTGCCAGGCGCGCCGCGCATCGCCGAGGTCCAGCGCGAAGCGGGCTACCTCCGTGAGGTTCACATACTCGCGCATCAGAACTTCGATGGCTTCAGCTGGATCGCGCGGCGTCTCGATGAGGTCTACGGGATATTCGATCTTGGGGGTAAACCGGAACGGGCCCTGAGCCAGGGCGGCTCCCCACGCGGTCCCGCACTGCAGATGGAAGTCGATCACTTGGCGAGACGCCAAGAGCAGACTCGCCTCGTCCTCGTCCTGCGCGCACAGCATGACGGCCGCGTCTCGGACCAGATCGTGAAGGTAGTAGCGGCCTGGTTCTCGTTCGAGGATGAGGTTGGCATCGAAAAGTGTCTCAAGGATGTCCTGCGCCTGGTCCGCGGAGATGCCGGCGGCCGCCGCTGCGGCCGGCGCCGTGATGTCAGGGCCAGGGAGCAGGCTCAGCAGACGGAAGGTCCGCTGTTGCTGCTCGGTGAGATAGCGACAGGAGAGGGCGAGCACAGCCGAGACGCTGCTCTCGCCGAGGCCGAGAAAACGGGATCGCCGCTGTTGGTCGCTCAGTAGGGCAGCCAGATAGTCGAGAGTCCAACTGGTGCGCTCACGGAACCGGGCACCTGCGATCCGGATGGCCAGGGGGAGCCGACCACACAGCTCAACGATCTCGCAGACCGCGTCCTCGCGGCCCTCCACTCGCGCGTCACCGACTGCGGTGACGAACAGTTGGACCGCATCGTCCAAGGGCATCAATTCTAGCGGCAGCGAAAGCGCACCCTCGAGCTCCGGCAATCGACGTCGGCTGGTTATCAGTACGAGTGGCCCGTTCGCTCCCGGGAGCAGCGGTCTGACCTGATCGAGGCCTCCAGCATTGTCCAGCACGACAATGGCCCGCCTGCCTGCCATCTCCGCACGCCACAGAGCGGCCCGGCCGTCAACGTCCGGCGGGATGAGCTCCCCGGCTGTCCCTTGCTGTCCCAACAGCAACCCCAGAGCCTCGTCCGCCGACATCGGCTCCTTGCCCATGGTGAAGCTGCGCAGGTCGACGAAGAACTGGCCGTCCGGATAGTCCTCGGCAACGGAGTGCGCAAACCGCACGGCCAGCGCCGTCTTGCCGATTCCGCCCATCCCGTTGATCGCTGAAATCACCAGCGAGGTCTGCCCAGACTGACGCGAGTCCTCCAACAGGCGCGAAAGCTCACGTGCCCGGCCCGCGAACCCGCGCGCCTCGTGTGGCAGAAACCTCCGTTGCCCTCGTGCACGGCGAACGGCATCCACGGGTTGCCGGATGCGCGCGGCGCCGCTCTCGCTGGCGGTCAATGGGGCGGTCGCCGTGGCCTCAGCCGGCCCGCGCCGGGTTGACTTCGAGCCGAACGACTCTAGCTCCCGGCCCTCGAGGATCTTGGTGTGAAGCTCGCGGAGCCGTACACCTGGGTCCAGCCCGAAGTCATCGGCGAGCACGCGCCGGCCGGTTTCGTAGACGGCGAGCGCATCCGTCTGCCGGCCAGCTGCATAGAGCGCCGCCATGAGGCTCGCTCGAAGTGACTCGCGAAGCGGGTGCTCGGCCACCAACTCCATCAGCTCGCCAGTGACTTCAGACCCATCGCCGTCGCGCACCTGGAGCTCTAGGAGTAACTCCAGGGAGGAGAGCCGTTCCTCCTCGAGCCGCGAGGCAAAGCTCTCGAAGTAGGAGCCTTCCAGCCCAAAGAGGGCTGGACCGCGCCACAGCTTCTGGGCGGACTCGAGCGCTCGGATAGCTTCGGTAGCCTTGCCCACCGCAGTTGCCTCGGCTGCCTGCTGACGGAGAGAGCGAAATACGGACAGGTCCACCTGCTCCGGGTACACATCGATCCGGTACCCGAGGTCCACCGTTGCGATATCCGGTCCATCGTGATCGCGGAGGAGGCTGCGCAGCGGGCCGAGAGCGTTGTGCACCTGCTGGCGTGCCGTCTGCGGGGGCGAGTCCCATAGCGCGTCGATCAGACGGTCCGTCGAAACGATCGAGCCCGGATTGAGCAACATCACTGCCAGCAGCCGCCGAGTCCTTGGTGCGCTGATGCCAATCAGCTCGCCATCAGCCTTGATCTCCAGCGGGCCGAGCAGCCCGATCTCAAAACTCACCTTGTGCCCCCCCGGGCGCGACCAGGGCTGCCAGTCGCGCCTGCATACCGTGTGACCCGCAGTTGGCTCAGTCGAACGTTCCCCTGGAGCATGGACACCTGCAGTTGTCCTGCGACTATCAGTGTAACGTATCGTAGTTCGAAGACGACGGACTGGAGGCGGTGTCGCTCGTGGGGGCGTTCAACTGTGTGCTCCAGTGCGAGTACCTGACCCAGGAGCTCGGCTTCGGTTCGGCTTCACTTGCTGGCGGCAGACTGGTGGCTTGGAACGGGGCTGGCGTGTGGGACCGGCTCCATCTGTTCCTACTGCGACAGCTCTAATCCACGCGGCAGTTGGACTGGTCCCGTGTGGAGATCGACTCCAGGCATCTGCGGGCAGCCCGACGGGGCCCAAAAGTGGCCCCAGTACGGTCGACCGCGCGCGGCCGGGCAGCAAGTACCACGTCGTCCGTAGACAACCGGGGTTACGACCACGACAAGTACCGCCGCCTGATCTGGAAGCAGTGATGAGGATCCTCGATTCCCTAGGACCGATCAGGTTCCCCACTTGCTTGACCAGGTCAAATGAGTGGGGAGGTGGGGATCAGGGAGCACGTGCGCGGGCCCCGCCGCCCGAAGGTCGGCGGGGCCCGCAGTTGGACGGCGGGTCAGGTGCCCGGGTCAGAGAACCCGTCGCAGTGAGGGCGCTTCGCGCGCTGGGTGGATGACGGGCCGAGCGGCCTCGGGCTGGCCAGCAGGGACGATGGTGATCGGTTGGTCGCAGTGCGGGCAGTTGCGGGTCGCTGCGGGGTCCAGGACGTCACGGATCGATGGCATGCTGTTCCATGGGGGTGATTTCAGTGGTCGGCAGTGTGTCGACTGCGAGGTAGGCCGGGGCGGCTCGCCACCCCGACGGGGCGTGTCAGTACCCTGATGACCGCCCGGAACCGGTCCGTCGAACGAGCTTCGCGCCTGTCACCGACCAGACCGACGCCTACGTCCCAGGGGGACGGCTGGTTCAGCGAGCAGATCGCCGGGGCCTTGCTCCGCGACGAGCGCGTGCCCGCTGTGCAGGGGACGGGAGTCCCGGTTCGCGCTGATGGCCGCGCGGTGCGTCCTGCCCGAGCTGCTCGTCGTACCTTCCGGCGGCAAAAGATCACCTGTTGGGCGCGCGTCATTCGGCGGCATGCTATCTGGTATACGCCCCGCAGCGCAGGTGGGCTTCGGCGCGTGTGAGGTCGTTGGGGGTGTCGATGGCGAGGCCGGCGTCAGCGGTCAGCACCATCTGAACGTGGTGAGAATGTTCGAGGAGGCGGAGCATTTCCACGCCTTCGGTGTGCTCGAGGGGGCCCGGATGGAGGGTTCGGAACGTGTGGAGGCTTGCTGGGGTGAAGCCGTAGAGGCCGAGTTGGCGGAGGTAGATCGGGCGATCGGCCTTCGGATAGGGGATGGGCTGGCGGGAGAACATCAGGGCGCGCTGGTCCGGGGTGGTGACGACCTTGACGACGTTGTGGTCCTGGACGGCGGCGGGATCGGTGAGCTGCGTGCAGGCGTTGACGGCCACGGCGCCTGGGGGCAGCTCGGTGAGGGCGGTGGATACGGCGTCGATGGCACCGGGGTCGATGAAGGGCTCGTCGCCCTGGACGTTGAGGTAGGCGTCGGCGTCGAGGTGTTCGGCGGCTTCGGCGACGCGGTCGGTACCGGTGGGGTGAAGGCCGGTCATGATCCAGGGGATGCCGTAGGTGTCGCACTCCGCGGCGATGCGCTGGTCGTCGGTGGCGACGACGGTGTGGGCGAGCGTGGTGGCGGCAAGGCAGCGTTGGTAGACGTGCCAGAACAGGGGCTTGCCGGCGAGTAGGGCGATCGGCTTGCCGGGGAAGCGGGCGGCGCCCCATCGGCAGGGGATGACGGCGATGTGCCGGTGGGTCGAGGCGGGGAGCATCGGGTTCTCCAGTTGGGTGGTCAGGTGGTGATGAGTGGGCTGTTGAGGGCAGCGAGTTGGTGTCGCATGCCCGTCGCGAGGTCAACCGACGGCCGGTAGTCCAGGAATTGGGTGGCGCGGTCGAGGTCGGCTCGGGTGACGGGGACATCGCCGTTGCGGGTCGTGTGCGGGTCGAGCTTGATCGGCTGACCGGTGAGCTCCTGGGAGAGGTGGATGACGTCCAGGAGCGAGGCGGTGGCTCCGCCGCCGACGTTGATCACCGTGCTGGGGACCTGCGGCGAGGCGGCGGCGATCGTGGCGGTGACAGCGTCGTCGATGTACGTGAAGTCGCGCTGCTGCCGGCCGCTGCCGTAGAGCCGCAGGGGAGTGTCGGTGCTGGCGGCGTGGAGGGCGCGGTGGATGAACATGTCGCTGCGCTGGCGGGGGCCGAAGACGGTGAAGTACCGCAGGGCGACCACGGTGGTGGGCGAGCCGGGTCGGCTGGCGTGGGCGAGGCAGAGCTGTTCCTCGGCGAGCTTGGTGACGGCGTACGGGGAGGCCGGGCTCGGGCAGTCGCCTTCGAAGCTGGGGCTGCCGTCGGTGGGCCCGTAGACGCTGGAGGACGAGGCGACGACTACGCGTGGGATGCGCAGGTGGGTGACGGCGGTCAGCAGGCGGTGGGCGGCCAGGAGGTTGGACTCGGTGTAGTCGCCGAAGGCGGTGCCCCAGGAGGGGCGAACGCCGGGGATGCCGGCGAGGTGGAAGACGGTGTCGGTGCCGACCAGCAGGGGCTCGATGGCGCAGGTGCGGAGGTCGGCGGTGACGTGGTGGTAGGCGGGGTGGCTGAGCAACTGGCCGAGGTTGGTTGCGGCGATGGGTTCGTCCCGGTCACGGCGGTCCACGCCGATGACGGTGGCGCCGTTGGCGAGAAGGCTCTGGGCCAGGTGCGATCCGATGAAACCGGCGGATCCGGTGACCAGGGCGCGCTGGGGGAGGGGGAGATGGTTGGTGGGCATGTCGGTGGCTCCTGGGCAGACAGTGGTCAGGGGAGCAGAAGTGTCAGGATGGCGCGGCCGTGCTGAGTGAGGACGGGATTGCCGGTCTCGTGGCCGCGGACCAGGGCCGTGGCGGCCTCGTAGGCGGCGAAGTGCTGGAGAAGTTCCTCCTCCTCGTCGCTGAGCCGGCCGTATCCGTTGAGGAAGGCCTTGCGAAGGTGAGGGGAACTGGGCCAGTACCGGTGGGCGAGGCGGGCCAGGTCGCGAACGCGCGCGTCGAGGCGGGTGTGTTCGAAGTCGATCACCGCGAAGGCGGGTCCGGCGAACCAGTTGCGAGGCTGGTAGTCGAGGTGGCAGACCGCGGACTCTACGTCCTGACCGCGGAGTTGGCGGGCGTGTGCGCGCAGGACCCACTCCTGGGCACGGGACACGAGGGCCAGCTGCACCGCTTGGTCGATCCAGTTCGCCAGACGGTCGCTGATCTCGGTTCCCAGCTGGGCGTTCGCAACAGTGGTGGCGTCGTGGAGCGAGCGCAGCGTGACGCCGGCCGCGCGGTGGGCCCGCTTCTCCGCGTCGGACGCCATGGGCAGGGTGTCGGCCCGCTGACCTGCGACAGCTGTCAGCAGGATGATTCCGCTGTCGGGGTGATGAGCAATCAGCTCGGGTGTTTGGCAGGCGAGGTGGCGGGTCCACTCGCGGTAGGCAGTCACTTCACGCTGAAGGCGCGAGAGACGGTGGTGCTGCTTGGCGAAGTAGTGGATGCCGTGAGCATCCGTGAGGTGGAGTACGTGGCCGGGCACGGTGGCATCGGGGATGACCGTTACCACCCCGACTGCTTGGCGGGCAAGGACGAGGCGAAGGTCGTCCGGTTCCGTGGTCATGGGCGGTCCGAAAGCTCGGCGAGGTGAGCGGTGTCGTTGTGGGAGTGGAGGAGCCAGCGTTGCTGGCCTCGCCGGTTCCGGTGCTGCTGCCAGCGGGTGAACGAGGCGTGGTCCACGGTGAACCCGGCCGATTCGGGGGCGAGCCGGAGCAGCAGCGTGTGTGCGGCGATGACGGTCTCGCCATGGGCGACGATCAGGATTCGACCCTCCTGATGGCGGTTCAGGAGCTCGTGCATGTCCTGGCCGGCGCGCTGTAGGTAGCCGCGCCATGTGTCGGACCCGGTCGCCCACGGTGAGTCGGGCCGAGTGTGGGGCCCGCCGCCGAATGCGTCCTTGATCTCGCGCCAGGGCCGGCCATCGGCTTCCCCGTGCAGGGGGCCGTCGAGCAGGGGCTCGACCACCAGCCTCAGGCCCAAGGCCCGTGCCAGGATCTGGCCGGTCTGCTGGAGCCGCAGCCGCGGACCCGCGTACAGCGCGGTGAAGGGACGTAGTGCCTGCTCGTCGGCCAGGCAACGGGCCGCCCGCCCCGCCTGCCGGTGACCGAATTCGGTCAGCCCGGTGCAGGCGGCGGGCCCACCCACGACGCCATCGACGTTGCACTGGGCCTGACCATGGCGTATGAACACGAGCTCGCGGATGATCATCGAGTCTCCCGGAACAGAGGCTGGGGAGCACCGCGACGGTAGTGGTCACGGTGGAGGTACGGCGCGGTCAGCACGCGGTGAAGCAGCAGGAACTCGTCGAAGCGCGAGGATGTCAGCACCGTCAGGCACCCGTCGGTCTCGGCAGCCGCAGCGTTGTAGTGCTGGATGGCTGAGTCGACCGCTGCCGGCTTGAGCGGGTGGTAGCTGAGCGCGAGGGTGTGGACGAGCTTGGCGAGGTCATAGCCGAACGGCGCCAGCGTGAGGTCGTCCGTGTCCACGGTGAAGATGGTGGAGGCGGCGATCAGCACGTTGCGTGGGTTGGTGTCCTTGTAGAACGCGGACGGCCCCTCGGCAGTGCGCTCCAGGATGTCCAGCAACCGGCACAAGGCCTTGCGGTCCGGCAGGTAGTGCTCGGCGAGGCGGCGTTCGAGTGCTTGGCGCCGCACCGAGGTGTAGTCCGGTAGGACGGTCCCGTCGGCCGAGCGATGGGACCGATCGAGCCCCGCGCGCTGAAGCTCGCGCGCCCAGGCCTGAGCGTGCGCCGTTCCCAGCATGGACGCCAACCGGGGCAGGTCCGCTGGTTCGGCATGCCGCCCTCGGACGTATCTGAGGGAGAGAGTGGTCGGTTCGACCGCCACCAGATCGGGCTGCACCAGGGCGGGTGCACACCGGGTGAGCCAGGCATGGTGGCGGTGGGCAGCTGAGCACCGTTGCGGGGTGGCGTAGTGCTTGACGAACTGCCGTACGGAGAGGCTCATGCCGGCCCCCACGACATCTGCACCCCGGTGCGGGTGGCGCTCAGCCGGTGGGCTGCACCCCGTTGAGCCAACGTCGGACCCGGCGACGGCTGGTCAGTCGGACGACCGTTGCCTGGCTGGCGTACTCGTCGATCTTGGCCAGGACCCGGGGACGCATGGTGCGTCGGTAGGTGGCGACGTACCGGACAAGCCCCCAGTGGATGCGGTTGTGAACCCCGTTGCCTTTCTGCCCGCTGCCGTGTCGCAGTTGCCGGGACAGGAGCCCCCAGAGGCAGGCCACCGTGGAGACGTCCACGAAGACCACGGTGTCGCAGGCGGTGAGCCGGATCGGAAGGGTCGAGTTGTAGTTCCCGTCGATCACCCACCGCGGCTCGATGACCAGACGCCGTTGGGCCTCGGCGAACTCCTCCTTGGGCAGTTCGTTCCAGTCCGCGTCGTAGAAGAGGGAGTCCAGATGCGTCACGGGTGCACAGAGCGAGGCGCCCAGCGAACGCGCGACATGGGACTTGCCGCTGCCCGAGCAGCCGACCACGGCGACTTTGTTCATGGTTCTCCACAGTAAGGGGAAGAGCACGCCCGAGACGGCCGGCGCGGAGTCCGGGAGCGATCGAGGTCAAGGGTGGCATCAGCACGGTGCTCCGCTCTGCGCCGACCCGATGGCCGCCGTGATCGCCAGTTCCAGTCGCTCGACCTGCTCGCTGAGGCGGAACAGGGCCAGCCGGTCCAAGCAGGTGCGAAGAAGCCCCACATGGTGTGCGCTGCCGACCTGCCGAAGCAGTCCCTCCAGGACCGCGGTCGCGTGGTCACCGTCGCGGACCACGAGCTCGGCCGGTACGAACCGGTGGACATCGCGGATCGTCGCAGGGGCGAGCGGGAGGCACCCGGCCAGCACCGCCTCGAATAGCCGCTGGGTCATCTGACCGGCTGCCGCGTACCGATCGGGCAGGAGTAACACGGTGGCCAGGCTGCGGTGATGGAACCGGGCGACGTCGGGGAACGGCTGGCGACCGACGAAACGAATGTGAGGCCAGCGAGCCGTATTGGTCCACTTGCCGAGAACTCGATGGTCAACCCGGGCGGCGACCGGCGCGAAGAAGCGGTCGAAGGCATTGTCGCGGTCGTACTGGTTCCCCGCGTACACCAGCGGCAGATCCCGTGGGGTCCTTGCCAGGGCCCGTGGGTCAGCTGAGTCGAGCAGCGCGTCCTCGACCGGGAAGAGCACGCGGTGTGCGCCAGGAGTCGGATGCAGCGCCGCCTCGCACACGACCACGCCGGGCGAGGCCCGCCATCCGTCATCGGGCCGGAGCCGACGGTCCTTGTCCCAGATCACGGTCGGGGTCCGCAACGCCCCGGTGTACCGGCGCAACAACGACGTCTGACGGTGCAGGTCACAGGTGTGGCCAGGAGCGTTGCAGGGTGTCGTGTTCCGGCCCTCGATCCGCCACCGCCATTCCACCACGAGCGCGTCCAGCTCGGGATAACCGTCGTCGAACCGGTACGGCCTGGCGACCGGGTCCCCGGCCTCGAGACGGTCCCGGTCGGATTGCAGGAACACCATCTCGTGGCCTCGCTCGATCAGCGCTCGGATCAGCGGGAGGCGGTGGCTGCGCCCGCCGTCCGGAGTGTCCGTGACGCCGGAACCCAGGAAGCCCCAGAAGCTGTAGCCGATCCTCACTTGGTGACCCACCGCCCCTCGATCAGCAGCGCGTCCAGGCCCGAGTTGGCCAGGCAGTCCAGCGCCATCGCCGGGGTACCGCAGATCGGCTGGCCCTTGATGTTGAGCGAGGTGTTGATCAGCACCGGGACGCCGGTTCGCCGGCCGAACGCCAGCAGGAGCGCATGGACGAAGGGGTTCTGCTCCTCGGTGACGGTCTGCACCCTGGCGGTGCCGTTCGCGTGCACGACGGCGGGAACGTGGAGCCGGGTGGCCGGGGTTACCTGGGAAGCCATCGACATGAACGGCGCGGCCTGACCGAGGGTGAAGTACTCCGCGGCGTGCTCAGCCGGCACCATCGGCGCGAACGGCCGGAACGGCTCTCGGTACTTCACCGTGGCGTTGAGCCGTTCGACCACGCCGGGCTGCAGTGGGGAGGCGAGGATCGAGCGATTGCCCAAGGCGCGCGGACCGGCTTCGATTCGGCCCTGGAACAGACCCACGATCCGCCCGAGCGCGAGCTGCTCGGCCAGGTGCTCCGTCGCGTCTACGGCCAGTTCCTCCTGCCGCAGCGCCGGGTATGCCCGCAGGTCGAGATCCGGCGTCGGGTACGAGGGGCCGAGATAGCAGGCACCGGCGACACCAGTGAGCGGTTGCGCGCTCCCGGCGGTGTCGGCGTGGACGGCGACGCCGGCCCCGATCGCGGTGCCGGCATCGCCGGGCGCCGGTGGCACGAACACCTCGTCGAAGATGCCCGCCTCCACGATGCGGCCGATGCTGACGCAGTTGGTCGCCACCCCACCCCCGACGCACAACCTCCGGGAACCGGTCAACTGCTGGGCTGTTCTGGCAAGGTGGAGCATCATCTGCTCGGTGCGCTCCTGGAGTGCAGCGGCGAGATCCTGGTGGACCTCCGTGACGGGTCGGTCCGGACGCCTGGCCGGACAGGCCTCGGCAGCGAAGCCTTCCGAGGTCCGGAGGTACCCGGATGTCAGGACCCGGGGCGGGAAGAGCGACGGGTCCACAACGAATCCGTCGTCGGTGGTGCGGACGGCTCGCGCGAACAGCGGACGGAACCGTGCCGGGTCGCCGAGGGCGGCCAGTGCCATCACGGTCCCCTCCTCATCACCGCGCCGCCAGCCGAGGTGTTCGGTCACGGCACCGTAGACGTAGCCGAGAGACGCCGGGTCGAGCACCTCGTGCATGGTTCGCGTGACCGGCAGTCCCCGAGCATCCACATGAGCGGCGGCGATCGTGGTCGTCTGCCGCTCACCCAGGCTGTCCACCACCAGGACGGCCGACTCCGACCAGCCCGAGGCGGCGAACGCAGCGAGTTGGTGCGCCCGATGATGTGAGACAGGTGTCACCTGCGCATTGGGGAAGCGCACCGCGAGCTGAGCCAGGCGGCGACGGGTGCGCTGGCCCACCTTGGCGAAACCGGCGGCCCTGCGCAGCGCCCGGGGCCGGGTAGCACTTCCGAGGGCCATGGCCAGGGCCTTGGGGACCTCGGCGAAGTACGGGCCGGGGCGGAAGTTGTAGGCGACGGCGGTCACGTCGCTCGCCTTGAGACCGTTGTGGTCGAGCAGCCACCGGACAGCGTGCTCCGGGTACTGCTTGGTGTGCTTCACCCCCGACAGCCGCTCCTCCTCCACGAAGCCGGCCAGGTCCCCGTTCACGAACAACGCCGCGGACGAGTCATGGGTGAACGAGCACAGGCCCAGCACGACAGCACAACTCGAGAGCATCGGATCACCTCGCCGCGCTGGTGGCCGGCCACGGAGCAGCGGCGCGGCGACGAGTCAGCTCGTCATACCAGACCATCAACGCGCTCCCGAGCGATCCGCCGAGCTCCAGCGCCGTCTCCCGCGCTCGGCTCCGCTCCCCGGCGGTCCACATGCGGTAGCTGCTCATCGTCGTTCCCATGGCGTCCCAGCCCGGATGACCGGTGGTCTCACCCGCACGGACCGAGCTCAGCAGGGTGTCGAAGCCCTGCCAGGGGACCGCGAGGCTGGGCAGGCTGTACCCGGCGGCCGGCGCGTCGGTGTCAGCCTGCTCCAGGTTCTGCTCGTAGATGTGCAGCGAGTCGATGTGGTGGTGGTAGTCACCGAGATCCGCTTCCAGCCAGCCGGCCACCAGCTCCTGGATCGCGGTGAAGCTGAACAGGTCGTATGGCATCCCGGTCCAGACGTCCTGGCTCCGCATGGTGGTGGACATGTGCAGTCGGCCCTCGCGCAGGTGGAAACGGAAGCCGAGGGTGCAGGGCACGTCCTTGTGGTCGGCGGAGTCCCGGGTGGGGTCGTAGAGCTGGACGACCGCGCGCCGGGAGTCCGAGTCGGTCTTCAGCAGCTCCACGACGTGGGCCAGTTGATCGACCTTGTCCCAGCGACGTAGGCGTGGTCCGTACGCGCCCAGCAGGACTCCGTCGTCGGCGTACTGGACCAGTCGGCCGTTGTAGTCGTAGATCCACGGCTCGTCGGAGCCTGAGAGGATCCAGACGGTCTCGGCGACCGCGTACGCCGGGTTCAGTACCCGGACCGGCGGAGCCAGGAGCAGCCGCGCCCGGGGCCGGGTGATCCGCATGCTCACGTCCAGGACTTCGCGGGTGGGCATCCCGCGAGGGCTCGCTCGGCGGCCGGACTTGGCCAGCTTCACAGCCTGGTCGAAGAGGTCCCCGACGGTTTCAGCGATCAGGATGGACATGGGTGTAGGCGTCCTTCTCGAACTGTGGGAGTAACGAAGCTGAGCGGATTGGAATCAACCGCGTTGCAGCGAAGAGGAGATGATGAGCCCGGCGATGTCCGCAGAGCTGGTCCCGCGCCAGTAGCAGACCGCGTCGCGAGCTGCCTGATCGACCGGGACGAGGGCCCGGTCCAGGGCTCGGGCCACGTCCACGCCGTTCGAGCAGGCGGTGGCTGCTCCGTGTGTCGCCAGACGAAGCGACGGAACACCGTCGCAGAGCAGCTCCAGCACGGGGACCCCGAGCAGTACCGCCTCCAGCCCGCAGGTCGAGGCCACGGTGACCAGCGCGTCCGCCCCAGCAAGCGAGCCTCGGGCGCCGACCTCGGGGGCGACGACCGCTACCCGCACCGGGGCGAGGTGAGCCCGAATCGGGGCGAAGCAATCGGGTGACTGGGCGGGATGAGGCGCGATCGCCAACGACCACGCCTCGTGCGACGCAAGCACGCCGGCCCGGATCAGATCCGCCTGCGCAGCCAGGCGCTCGGGACTGAACGGCTGGCAGGCCCAGAGGAGCAGGCGGGTGGAACCGCATTCCTCGCCGGCGCCCAGCAACTCCTCCAGGTAGCGCCGTTGGGCGGCACTCGACTCGCCGGTCAGGTTGTCGAAGCGGGGCTGGCCAAGGACGTGCACTTGTGACGCAGGATGGTGAGCGATCTTCTCGGCCAAGGCTCGGTCGCGCTCGCCCATCACCACCAGGTGTCGACTGTGCAGGGCCGGGCTGGAGAGCGTGTCGGCCGCCCAAGCACCGTGCTGGACGTTGACGGTCACCCGTCCCTGGCGTTCCGCGGTGTGCACCGCGAGCGCTCCGAGCGGACTGATGTCGTTGCTGACGAGCAGGGTGTGCGGGTCCAGGGCAGCCAGCTGCGTGTCGAGCCAGCCCTCGAATGCCGTGATGGCGGCCCAGGACGGCTGGGTGGCACCAGCCGTCAGCGCGAGCAGCATGACCACGAGGTGCTCGATCCGGTCGAGGTGCACGGGAAGTCCGCAGACCTCCACGATCGCGGCGGACCGGCAGGCCGGTTCAGGGATCGTCCCGACCGCGGTCAGCAGCGCCTGGGGAGCCGATCGCACCGTGATGCCGTTTCGGAACGGGTCCGGTGCTCGCTGGCCCTCCTCGGTCGCCAGATCCAGCAGGACGCATTCCTGGCCGCGGGCCGTGAGCTCCCCCAGCACCGGCCCGAGGGTCGCCCAGTGCCGTGAGGACCAGGTCAGGGCGATCACATCTGCATGGGCCGGAAGCTCGGGCCGGAGTGACGCCGGCTTGCGCAGAACCGCCGGGCTCAGGAGGAGCTCCGGCTGGTACCGAGGACTCCGCTCCGCATCGGCTCCCAGCACGTAGGCCACGCCGGACCAGGTGACGGTGTAGGCCCGGTACTCGTTGAAGCTGCTCGGTCGAAGCCCGAGCAGGCCCTCACCGGGCGCCGGCCGGAGAACTGCGGGGGAATTGGCGAGCGACGGTTCGGAGGACAGACGCAAGAGCTTCCACACCAGCTGGGTGACGAGGCGGCGGGCTGGCACGTCCTGGATGTAGAGCCACGAAGCGCCACCAGGCGTGGCCGCCCGATCAGCGGCTTGCAGCTTGAGCAGGGTCATCAGGCGCGCGGCGCAGGACCGGACCGTTGCGCGGTCGACGGCACGCTGGTCGAGTTCGGTGAGGGCGAGGATGCGCTCCTGGTCGGGCCCAGAGGGCGTCACGGCGCCACCGCCCGGGGCACCGGCAGTTGTTCCTCGGCCGCTAGGAGCGGGAGCAGCTCGGCGGGTGAAGCCGCGGTCGCCACGGCTGGCTCGCCGAGACGACCGTATCCCCACGCGGCGTGGACGAATGCGACTCCGGCCCGCCGCGCCGACTCCTGATCGACCGGCATGTCGCCCACGTAGACCGCCTGAGCGGGGTCGAGTCGCAGGTCGAGCAGCGCCATCAACAGCGGATCAGGCGCCGGCTTGCCGCGCTCGCTGCCGGGCGTGCGGACGGTCGCGAATGGCACGCCCGTCCTAGCGAGCAGCGGTAGCGCGCGATGGAGGCCCTTCGAGGTGACGACGCCGAGGGTCCACCCCCGGTTGGCCAGGGCAAGCAGCGCCTCGGTGATCCCCGCGAAGATCCGGGCCCGGTCCGACGCGAACACGCAGGCGTTCTCGTAGGTCTCCAGCAGAGCATCGGCGTCGGCCAGGTCCAGCAGCGCCATGATGTCGTGGAACGGGCGGCCCAGGTGGGCCTGGTACGAGGAGAACGGGACAGTCACGCCGTGCTGGCTGCGGACCGCAGCCCAACCCGCCTGCATGACGGGCAGGGTGTCCCACAGGACGCCGTCGAGGTCCAGCAGCAGGGCCCGTCGGGCCTGGGCGGCGACCTGGGCAGGGGTAAGCGGTGAAGACAACGAGGGCTCCTTCGATTCCAGTCGGTCGGACGCCGAGGCGGCCTACGCAGCGCTGGCCCGGGCAACAGCCCAGACGACCTTGCCGCCGGGCTCGGGACGCCAGCCCCAGTGGGTGCTCAACTCTTCGACCAGGAGGAGTCCGCGTCCGCCCTCGGCGAGGTCATCGGCCGGACGGCGGTGGGGAACCTCACCGGATTGGTCGAAGACCTCCAGCAGCAGCTCGCCGGCGGCAAGCTGTGCCTCCAGCCAGATGAGGCCCGAGGAGCTCGAAGCCTCCACGGCGTTGGCGACGAGCTCGGTCAGGATCAGCTTCGCGCTGTCCTGCTCCGCGGGCGTCAAACGGTCGGCGAAGTGGCGGTTCAGCTGGGCGCGTGCGGTGCCCGCAGCCTCGTACCCGACCGGCAGCTCACAGCGGAGCGAGACCGGCAGGTCGCCGGAGAGACCGACCACCGCGAGTCGAGTGCCCAGCCCGAGCCCTTGGGTGGTCGAGTGCTTGGTCTGGTCGGAGCTGGTCACGGCTCCTCCCAACCCGCGGCGCGAGTCGACAGGGTGTGGCGCCGGGCCAGCTCGCTGCCGGTGCGGCGTACATCCAGGTGCCAGTCGGCGCGGATGGCGATCAGAAAGCCGCCCAGCCCGGCGATCGTCTGCCTCAGAGCGCTGTAGCTCTCCCAGTCGGGCGATCCGTCCACCCCGGCGGCCACCATGGGCAACGACAGCGTGACGATGCCGCTCACCTCGCCGCCCCGCACCGCGGCGAACACCTGGGCCCAGCCGGGCCGCTCGGCCAGCTGCTGGCGACGGTCCGGGTCGTGGACAGTGTCGTGGATCGTCCACTCCCGGGCCCTGGCGTACTGGTGGCAGTAGTTCGCCAGGAGCTCGACCGTGTCGGTCTCCCCGGTACAGAGGTAGACGGCGACCGGTACGCGGGGTCGCCTGGGGCCGGTGGCCAAGGTCATGACGACTACTGTCACGCACCGATCACCATCAGTGAACATCCGCGCTGTGGGAGTTCGGCAAGCACCCCCTGCGCGGCTCCCACGCCCCGTGGGAGCTGCTCAGCGAAGGCTCAGCGAGACTCCCGCCTTCGCCGCGACCTTGCGGACCTTCGTGACGGAGACGTCGGCCAGCCGGTTGACGATGACACCGGGCAGGGCTTGGTGCCGGACCCATGCCGGCGCCATCTCGCAGACCTCCTCCAGGGCCTCCAGAGCCGCGTCCCACTGCCGGGTCTCGGTGCGCACCAGCGCCACGTCGAGGTGCCAGCGGGCGAGGGTGGACAACGGCATCGACGGGTCCAGGCGAGTGGTGTCGATCAAGCGCAGTGCCTTCCCGTGATCCCCCAGGGCGATGGCGACCGACAGGGACTGCGTTGCGGCGTACGAGGGGCCGAAGGGCTGGTTCTGCTGGCCGCGGGCGTACTCCCGGCCGAGCCGGGCGGCGACCGCGTGGGTCTGGCTCAGCCAGTCGCGGGCAGTGTCCGCGCCAGCAGCACCCCGGGATGCCGAGACGGCCGCGTTGGTCACCAACTGGCCGTAGACACTGAGCCGGTCCGGATCGGTCTCCGACATCCGCGGCTCGATCGAGGCCGCCGCCTTCTCCGCGATCGCCAGTCCGCGGGCCATGTTCCCGTCCCGGAGGCTCACCCAGGCGACGGTCGAGGACAGGTGGGCCGCCCGCAGGTCGTCACCCACCCCGACTGCCATCGCCCGCCCGTAGTTCAGCGCCGCGTAGGCCAGGTCGCGGGCACCCATGAGGTTGGAGGCGTAGGCGGCCGTCTGGTACGCGTCGGCGAGCACGCCGGCTGCGGCGGTGCGCTGCTCGCCGGTGCTGGAGTCGTACAGCGCCCTGGCCTCCGGCAGCAACAGCGAGAGGATGCCGCCCATCTCCGGATAGCGGGCCTCCCACATCGCCCGGTCGGCTTGTCGGGCCGCAGCCCGTATGCCGGCGAGCGGTCCCGGTTCCACGTCGCCGATGTCGCCCATCGCGGTCCCGTGCACTGCCGCTGACATGGACCGCAGCGCGCTGCGCTCGTCCCGGTCCATCCCTCGGCGGGGTGACTGCTGGCCGAGGATGGTGGAGACATCGGTGCCGAGTGCCCCGGCGATGCGCAGCAGGAACGGCAGCGACAGATTGCCGCCCTGCTCCAGCTTCTGCACGGTCTTCACCGAGACTCCGGCACCGGCAGCGAGCTGTTCCTGCGTCATGTCCGGGCCGCGAAGCAGCTTGACCCGTTCGCCCGTGGTGCGATCCTGCCATTGCGTCATGGCCGGCTCCGTTCCGTCAGACTGGTCTCGTAGGCGAAGTTACGCCCCGAGCCCAGGCCGCGGTGCCCGTCCGCGTCAACTTCACGACCGGGGACCGGTGAGCTATTGACCGTAGGTCAGGAGCCGGCAGCCGGAACCAGTCCGAGGAGCTCGGCTACCCGAGCCACGGTGTCGCCCTGGCCGTCGGCGTGCACCGTCGTGATGCCGAGCGCCTCGGCCGGCGGCAAGTTGCCCAGGTGGTCGTCCACGAAGACGCATTGCTCGCCGCGAAGCCCCATCCGGTCGAGGCAGCGCTGGTAGATCTCCGGATGCGGTTTGGCGATCCGCTCGTGCTCCGAGATCACGGTCACGTCGAACAGGTCCCACACCCCGACGTGGGCGTAGGGGTCGAAGGGCTCCAGCCCGAAGGAGTTGGAGAGCATGGCGACCGTCAGGCCGGCCGTGCGAGCGGCCCGAGCCAGCTTGATCATGTCGAGCGCGGGCTGCACGCCGGCCCAGGCCCGGCCCATCAGGTTCGCCCCGTCCTGCACTCCGAGCAGCGGCGCCGTGCTGGCGTTCCACTCGACCTGGCTGATCTCCCCGACCTCCAGCGCCGCATACAGGCGTCGCCCCTCGGGGTCGTCGTTGAGGGCAGCTCGCCAGGCTCCGGGAGCCAGGTTGTGATGCTCGGCCCATGCCTGCTGGGACTCCAGAACCCCCGTTGTGAGCACTCCCGCGAAGTCCAGGATCAATCCCCGGTAGCCGTTGTGCTCGTCGCTGCTCCGCGCCACCACTGCCGCCACCCCTTCGGTCACTCCCGGACAGGCACGAAGGTACCGGAGCGTTCCCACGCGGCAGGGCGGGAGGTGCCGCCCGACGGCCCGGGACTGTTCCTCGGCTAACAGTGGGCGGGGAAGCGCCTTTCCCCGTTGAGGTCAGAAGACTTGAAGTGCGCCGACAGCTCTGTCGGAGGATCTCGCCCAGTTTTTCCGCTCAGAATCCCTCCGGATGGACAGTTAGTTCGAGAAGCCTGTCCTCCGTGCTCGTGAACCCACCGATGACACCCTGGCTTTGTCGTCCGGATTCGCAGTAGACCCGTAGC
This sequence comes from Kitasatospora sp. LaBMicrA B282, assembly GCF_050325825.1. Taxonomy (NCBI): domain Bacteria; kingdom Bacillati; phylum Actinomycetota; class Actinomycetes; order Kitasatosporales; family Streptomycetaceae; genus Kitasatospora; species Kitasatospora sp. LaBMicrA B282. The sequence continues at coordinate 24,426 of NZ_JBNQTI010000002.1, read as the reverse complement.
AGGGAGCGCGGAGTCGGAGCAGGAGTCAGCTGGGCAGCTTGTCGGACTTTGCACTCTCTCGTGTGAGAAAGATCGCCTTCGTGATCTTTCTCGGTGTGCAATGGAGCCGGGTCGCCGCTGAATCGTGGCGCAGGTTCTCCGTGGACAGAGCGACGGGTGAGGTGTGCGCGCAGTGCGACTATTTCTGGTGTGGGGCCGAAGGCCCCTTGCACGGTTGGCGGTGGGTTTCATCGGCTTCGTCGCCCTGACTGGGTGTGCGAGCAGTGGAACACCCAGCCGCGAGGCCTCCGTGCAGGCCGGTCCTCCGGCGGTCACCGCAGGGGCTGCCGAGTCCGCTGGATCGCCGACGCCGGGCTCGACTGCTGCGGCGTCGCCAGCGTGGAGCGGTGTGCCGGCGCCGCCTGAGGCTCTTGCGGCCTACGACGCGATGATGCGTGACATCACAGCCATGGCAGCGACTTCGGACTACACGAATCCGCAGCTAGCGGCGCATATGACCGGCCAAGCACTCTCCTTCTGGACCACCAAGTTGGCCGACCTCCGTGCCAGGGGCCTGGTGAGCCACGGTGCGCCGCGGTGGAGTCCTCGGGTTACCAAGGTGAGCCCGGAAGGGCACCCGGATCGGGTGGAGGTGGCCGACTGCCTGGACGACAGTGCCTGGCTGAAGTACAAGCCGGACGGCCAACTCGCCGACAACGTTCCGGGCGGCAGGCACGTCGCCGCCGCGGCCATCGTCAGTAGGCCTGACGGGGCCTGGGTGGTGGACCAGCAGGTCATCGGGGAAGTCGGCTCATGTTGAGGCCGAGCCTTGTCGTCCTCGGCATGGTCTGCCACCTGGGTCTGGCGGCGGGCGTGCCGTCGGCGGTGGCCGACGGGACCCTGGGAGGCTCCGGCTCTACGTCTTGCACGCAGGGGGCGTGTCAGCTTTCTGCGACGGTGTCATCAGCGACTGCGGGAAGGCCAGGGCTCCAGGCCGCGCCGGCGGCTGCCGGTGGTTCGGGTGCGGGACAGCCCGTTTGCTTGAGCAAGCCCGTGACCGGCGTATTGACGCTCGGGGACGGACATCAGGGCCAGTGGTACGAGCTGGACTGCGGGGGCACGCTTCCGCAGGGCGGTTTTGGGTCGACTCCGCTGACCGGTGGCCCGTTGTGGACCGACTTCGGCGAACAGAAGCCCACCGACCAGCCGCTGCCCGTCGATCCAGCTGTTCTGGCTCAGCAGGCCGTCGAAAAGCTGGAGTTGCCCGCACCCGCGGTGCGGATGTCGCCGTCGGAGAAGTCGCCTCAGGTTGTCGGAGTCCCCTCGTGGCTGTGGGTCGACGCGGCTTCGTGGGCGCCGGTGCACTCCAGCGTCGAGGTACCCGGCGTGGAGGTCCAGGCGACGGCCAAGCCGTCGTCGGTGACCTGGGACTTGGGGGACGGGACCGATCCGGTTGATTGTGCGGGGCCGGGGACTCCGTACGGCCCGGGATCGGAGCCGGATGCGGCCTCTCCGGACTGCGGGCACACGTTCTCGCGGCCGTCGGCCGGGGAACCAGGCGGGGCCTTCCAGGTAGTGGTGACGGCGCACTGGTCGGTGGCGTGGTCGGGCGCCGGCCGGGGAGGGTCGTTCCCCGATCTGACGGCGCGGTCCGTGGTGCAGGTGAGGGTCGTCGAGGTGCAGTCGCTGGTGGTCGCTGACGGCGGCCGGTGAGCTGCGCATTCATGTCTTCGAGAGCTGAGGAGGTGTGGTGATGGTGCAGTTGAGGATTCCGTCGGCTCGGGACCGCCGTGCGACGTCCGGCGTTCCGGCCGTGGCGGGGGAGAAGGTGCGGATCGCGGCAGTGAAGCGGCGCGATCGGTTGCGGCTGTTCACGGGCCTCGCGGTGATGGTGGTCTGCGCGCTGATGTTCGGGGCGCTGGCGATCGCGACTGGGCACCGGAGCCAGGTCTTGCTGCTGGCAAGACCAGTGGTTGCCGGGCAGGTGCTGACGGCTGACGACGTGCGGCCGGTGCTGCTGTCGGCGGAGGCCGGGGCCGCGACGGTGCCGGCCGCTCGTCGGGACGAGGTGGTGGGGCGGAGGGTGAACGCCTCGCTGCCGGCGGGTCTGCTGCTGTCGGAGGGCTTGCTGGGTCAGGGGCCGACCGCGCCGGGCACCGCGGTGGTGCCGCTGGCGCTGAAGGAAGGCCGCTACCCGCCGATCCTCGACGCCGGTGACCGGGTGGCGGTGTACGAGGCCCACCCGGCCACGACACCGGGCGGGGCCGGAGCACCCGCCAGCGCTGCGGCGGGAGTGGAGGCGATGACGATCGATGTGCGGCCGGCCGGCGGGTCGTCGGACGAAGCGGTGGCGACGCTACAGGTGCCTACCGCCCAGGCGGGCCGGTTGGTGGCCTTGCAGGAGCCTGCGGTGGTGCTTCTGGGGTCCGCGGGCGCGGACGGTGAGCACTGATGGGCCTGATTGTTCTCGGATCGGCGAAGGGTGCGCCCGGGGTGACCACGTGTGCGCTGGCCCTGGCGGCCGCCTGGCCGGGTGAGGTGCGGCCGGTGGTGGCGGAGACCGACGTGGCCGGGGGAGACGCGATGCTGCGCTTTGGCCTGCCGGAGAGCCCCGGACTGGTCAGCATGGCGGCGGCCGCCCGCCGGTTGGGTCTTACCGCGTCGCTGGTGTCCGAGCACGCGCAGCGGTTGCCCGGCGGTGTCGAGGTGGTGGCCGCGCCCGCCGAGTCGGCGCAGTGCACTGCCGCCCTGGGCGCGCTCTCGCCGGCGTGGGCACGCGCGGATCTCGCCGGAACGCTGGTGCTGGCGGACTGCGGTCGGCTGACCACCGCGCCCGGTACCGCGGAGGTGGTCGGTGCCGCGGGTGTCGTCGTGTTGGTGAGCGAGGGCGCGGTGGAGGCGCTCGCACACACGGCCGAAGTCGCGCAACGGTTGCGTGGGTTGGGCAGAGCCGTGGTGGTTGCGCTCGTCGGGCCCTGCCGCTGGCCCGCGCGGGAGGTGACGGTGGCGCTGGACGTGTCGGCGTGTGTGATGCTGCCGCGCGATGCGGTCAGTGCGGCCCTGCTGCGCGGGGCGACGCCGCCGAAGCGCCGGTGGCGGCCGGCAGCTCGGTACCCGTTGCTCGATGCCGCTTGCAGCCTGGCAGTCGAGCTCGAACGGCTTCTGCACGTCCCCGTGGCTGGGTCCCACCAACCTGAGCAGCTTCCGCGAACGGCTTCGGCGGTGGGTCTGGCTACGGCTCTGCGAGGTGATCAAGGATGAGCGTGATCCCCCAGTACCCTCCCGCACCGACTGCCGGCGAGGAGGGCCGCAAGCGCGAGGAGGACTTCAGCGAGTGGTTGCGAACCGAGGTCGCGAAGCAGCTGGTGGCCGACGCGCAGGATAGGGATGAGACGGGTCAGCCGCCTCGGTCGGTGCACGAGCGGCGGGCTGTGGGCGAGCGGCTGCTGAGCGACGCCATGGAGCGGCTCACTGCGGGCCTGTTGGCGCAGGGGCGTCCGGCGCTGAGCGGGGACGCGGAGCGGCGGGTGCTGCGAGCGGCGCACGATGCGTTGTTCGGGCTCGGCGGGCTCCAGAAGCTCCTGGACGACCCGGGGGTCGAGAACATCCACGCCAACGGGTGCGACCGGGTGTTCGTCCGTTACGCCGACGGCCGCAAGGAGCAGGTTGGGCCGATCGCTTCCTCGGACGAGGAGCTGGCGGAGCTGATCCGTACGCTCGCGGCCCGCGGCGGAACCGAGGAGCGCCGCTTCGATCGAGCCGTGCCGCGGCTGAACCTGCAACTGCCCGGCGGGCAGCGCATGTTCGCAGTGATGGCAGTGTCCGATAGGGTCTCGCTGTCGGTCCGCATCCACCGTTACCCGCGAGCGACGCTGCCGCAGTTGCGAACCCTGGGCCTGTTCGATGCAGAGCTGGAGGGCTTCCTGCGGGCGCTGGTTCTGGCGCGGAAGAACCTCGTGATCGCGGGGGGCACGGACGTCGGAAAGACCACGCTGCTGCGAGGGATGACGTCGGAGATCCCGGCCCACGAGCGACTGGTGACGATCGAGGACACCTTCGAGCTCGGGCTCCACCTCGACGGGCTGCACCCGGATGTGGTCCCGCTGCAGGCCCGCGAGGCGAACATCGAGGGAGAAGGGGCCATCGACCAGGCGGAGCTGGTTCGTTGGGGTCTTCGGATGGCACCTGATCGGGTGATCGTCGGCGAGATCCGCGGCGCCGAGGTCGTGCCGATGTGCAACGCGATGAGTCAGGGGAACGACGGCTCCCTCAGCACGATCCACGCCTCCACGTCACGCGGAGTGTTCAGCAAGTTGGCCGCATACGCGGTGCAGGCGCCCGAGCGGCTGAGTCTGGAGGCCACGAACCTGCTGGTCGCCTCTGCCGTCCACTTCGTCATCCACCTCGCCCGCGACGCCGCCGGGCGGCGCGCGGTCTCCTCGATCAGGGAGATCGTTGACGCGGACGGCAGCCAGCTGATCTCGAACGAGGTCTACCGCCCCGGCCCCGACCGACGTGCCGTGCCGGCGGCCCCGCTGCGCACCTCGACCATGGAGGACCTGATCGCAGTCGGCTACCAGCGCCCCGACGCCGTTGGCGGGTGGGGGTTGTGAGCGCCCGCCTGCTGCTGGTGCTGCTGTTGGGTGCGGGATTCGGCGGGGGAGCGTGGCTGCTGCACAGCGGTCTCCGCCCGGCGGAGCCACCGGCAGACCGGCCCGAGGGGCGCTTGGTGGCCTTGTGGCGGGCTCACCGCCCGGCGCGCCCTGGACGACGGGTCGCGGTCACGGCGGCCGTGACGCTTCTAATGCTGGTGGTGACCGGCTGGCCGGTAGCGGGACCGCTCACCGCGGCGGCAGCCTGGTGGCTGCCCAAGGTGCTGGGCCGTGACAAGGAGCACGAGAAGGCGGTGGCCCGGATCGAGGCGATCGCGACCTGGACCGAGCAACTGCGCGACACCCTCGCTGCAGCCGCCGGCCTGGAGCAGGCTCTGCTGGCGACCACCGCCACTGCTCCGCTCCCGGTTCGCCCGAAGGTTGCGGCCTGTGCCGAGGCGATCCGGCGCGGTCAGCGTCTGCCGGACGCGCTGCGGCAACTGCAGGCAGACCTCGCGGATCCGCTCGGCGACCTCGTCGTCATCGCGCTCCTGGGCGCCGCCGGCCGGCAGTCCGGTCGGCTCGCCGACCTGCTCGCGGGCCTGGCCGGCTCCGCGCGGGAGCAGGCGTTGATGCGAGCCCGGACCGCGACGTCCCGGGCCCGGATCCGGACTTCGGTACGGATCGTCGTTGCCACGACGCTCGGCATGGCCCTTGCGCTGATCGTTCTCAACCGCTCCTACTTGCAGCCGTTCGACACCGCCACCGGGCAGTTGGTCCTGCTCGTGATCGCGGGGCTGTTCGCGCTCGCGTTCACCTGGCTGCGGCGGATCGCGACCTTCACCGAGCCCGCCCGCGTGCTCGCCGGTGCCGGGACGGAGGCCGCCGCATGATGTACCTGCTAATCGGCGCTGGCTTCGGGGCCGGCGTGTGGTGGGCATGGCTCGGCTGGCGCCCACCTGTCCCTGCCCTTGCCCGGGCCCTCACCCCCAGCGCACCGCCACCCCCTCGGCGTGCCGCTGTAGAGGCCGGTGGTTGGTCGGCACGGCTGGGTGAGCGGTGCGTGCCGCTGTTGCTGCGCTGCCGCCTGCCCGGAAAGAAGATCGCGGCTGACCTGCGGGCCCTCGGGATCCCGGTTGAGCGGCACCTTGCTGAGAAGGCGACCGCCGCGGTGGCGGGCGTCCTGATGCCCTGGTTCGCCACCGTGCTGCTGGCGATCGTGGGGGAGGGCCTCCCGCTGCTGGTTCCTGCCTGGGGCTCGGTGGTGGTGTCCGCTGTGCTGTTCCTCGCCCCAGATCTGTCGCTGCGTCAGCGAGCGGACCGGTACCGGGCTGAAGTCCGTCACGCGCTCTCCATGTTCCTCGACCTGACCGTCGTCGCGCTCTCCGGCGGCGCTGGCGTGGAGCAGGCCCTGACTGCGGCGGCGGCAGCCGGGCACGGGCCCGCGTTCACGGCCTTCCGCCGCGCCCTCTCGCAGGCCGAGCTGACCCGCACGCCACCCTGGGAACCGCTCGGGGAACTCGGTGAGCGCCTCGGCGTGCCAGAGCTCTCCGAACTCGCGGCCACAACTGCGCTGGCCGGCCAGGAAGGCGCCAGGGTCAAGGCGTCGCTGACCAGCAAGGCCGCCACGCTACGCGCACACCTACTGGCCGAGGCGGAAGCCGAAGCAGCCTCCGCCACCGAGCGCATGAGCCTGCCAGTCGTCGTGCTGTCCGCGGGCTTCCTGCTGTTCATCGGCTACCCCGCCCTCGCCCACGCCCTCTCCGGCCTCTGAACCCGTCCGTCCCTGCACCACCCTTTCGACAAGGAGAACCTCGATGCGTGACACGCTCACCTACGCCCGTTCCCTCGCCTCTGCGGTCGGGCGTCGCGTCGCCGCCACGTTCGCCGACGCGCGCGCTCGAGCCAAGGCCGAGCCGGACGCCGGCTACACCACGGAGACCGTCGTCGTCACCGCCCTGGTGGTCATCGGGGCGATTGCCGCGCTCGGCGCACTGATGGCGAAGGTCATGGACAAGGTTAACGGCATCAGTTTCTAGGAGCCCCAATGCGTAGACCAGGTCCACCAGACCGGGATCGAGGCGATAGCACGACTGAAGTGGCTTGCAGTATCGCGTTGCTGATGTTTCTGATCGCGGTCGTCATGCAGTTCGGGATGGCCGAGCACGCTCAGCACGTCGCCCAGGCGGCGGCCGCTCGAGCGCTGGCTACTGCGAGAGCCGAACACGCAACGGCTGCAGCGGGTCGTGCCGATGGGCAGTCCTTTCTCAAGCAGGTCAGATCAGGATCCCTGACAGATCCACAGGTAACCGTGCGGCGAACCGGTCGTGAGGTGAGTGCGGAGGTAACCGGCGGGGTGATGGCGGTGCTGCCGTTTCTCCACCTGCACGTCCGAGCCCACGCCAGTGGGCCTGTCGAAAGCCTCTCGTCTTCCACAGCCTGATCCGGAGGAGCCCACCCTTGCCCACCCGATTGCACCGGCGCGGAGACCGCGGATCGGCCTCAGTGCAGATGGTCCTGATCACCCAGGTGCTGATCACGCTGCTCGTGGCGGCCGTCGGGGCCGGCAGATTGGTCTCGGCCCGCCTTGATGTCGCGGATGCAGCCCATCAGGCAGCTCGTGCCGCCTCTCTCGCGCGTAACCCGGCAGCGGCGAGCACCGCGGCGAACTCATCGGCAGCTGCGGCCCTCGCGGACGCCGGGACCGGGTGCAGCAGACTCTCGGTCGCCGTGGACACCACTGCATTCCGGCCCGGCGGCCAGGTCAGCGCCACCGTGGCCTGCACTGCGGACCTCGCCGGTCTGACCGAGCTGCCCTGGCCCGGCTCCCACACACTCACCGAGACGTTCGCCGTACCTATGGAGACTTACCGTGCGGAGGAGAGCCGGTGAGAAGTCGCACGCCCGGCAGGCGCCGTAGTGGGGACGAGGGGACGGTGACAGCCTTCACCGTGGTCATCGTCGTGGGTCTGTTCGCCCTGCTCGGCCTCACCGTCGACGGTGGGCTCGCCCTGAGCGCACGAGTCCGCGCCTACGGCGAAGCACAGGAGGCCGCCCGCGACGGGGCCCGCCACCTCGATCTCAAACAACTCCGCGACGAACAAACTCTCGCCCTGAGCAGCACCGACGCGGAGCAGGCCGCCACCGCCTACCTCCGCGCCGCAGGCGCTACCGGCAGCGCGTCCGCCCGCGGTGACCAGGTGACCGTCACCGTCCACCGCTCCCAGCGCACCCAGATCCTCACACTCCTCGGCATCACGACCATCAACGTCACCGCCACCGCCACCGCGCACGCTGAGGAGACCGGCCAGTGACCCCGCACGTCGGCCGCATCGCCGCCTTCCTACGCGCCGCTGCGGCGGGGGCCGCCCTGCTCGGTTTGCTCGCCGGCCTCCCGTATGCCCTGCTCGTCTGGGCCGCCCCGTTCCGACCTCGGCACGTCCCCGACCTCGCCGAAGTCACTATTTGGGCCGCCAACCCACTCTCTGCGGTCCTGCTCCTGCAGATCCTCTACTGCCTGTGCTGGCTGCTGTGGACCTACCTCGTGCTGCAGACGCTTCGCGAAGTCCTCTGGCAAGCCGCCAATTTCCCCACCCTCAGCCACGGCGCCGGGCCGAACCTCCTCGCGCTGACCGCCCGGCGTACCATCGCCGGGCTGCTCGTCGGCACGATCGCCCTCGCCATCGCTACCAGCCTGCGAACCACACCCGCTGCTCGCACCAGCACCACACTCGCGGCATGGACCGCCCCGGTCGTCGCCACCGCGCCCGCCGTCCCGGTCGCCGCGCCGATCACCGACCAGGCACCGAAGGCGTCGGCGGGCCCGGCGGCTCAGCCAGCCGCGTCCTGCACGGTCCAGCTCGGCGATACCCTCTGGGACCTTGCCGAGCGCCACCTCGACAACCCCCTGCGCTGGCGTGAGATCTACGCACTCAACAAGCAGAGACTTCAGGCTGACGGTACCCGCCTCAGCGATCCAGACAGGATCACTCCGGGCTGGACCTTCCTCCTGCCATCCGGGCCCCCGGCGACCCCCAGCCCCGCCCCACCGGCGCCCGTCCAAGCCCCACCGAGCACCACCCAAGCCCCGGCTCCGGCGCCTACGCCTGCCGGACGGCCTGCGCGACCGACGCCCGCGCAGGCACCGCACACAGCAGGGCAGACCAGCCAGTCAGACCGCCCCACCGTCGTACCGCAGCATTCCCGTGCGACCGGAGTCCAACTGCCCAGCGGGGCCGGCTACCTCGCGCTCACGGTGGCCGCCACCCTCAGCGCAGCCGCTGTCCGGCGAACCCTCCTCCGGCGCCGCGACTTCCAACTCGACGACGTGACCAGCGCGAACGAGCCCCGCCCAGAGGAGACGTCCCTCGTCGCAGCGATGCGCGGCATCAGCCGGCACCAGCAGGACCTCGCCGCCACCAGCGTCCCGCCCGGAGCCGAGACTCCCGACGTCCCCGTCGGGGCCCGCGGTACCAAGGAGCAAGGCCTTCTCGACCTGCTGACCAAGCACGACCACCGGATGCTTGCACTCGCCGGCCCCGGCGCCGAGGACGCTGCCCGCGCGCTGCTCGTCAGCGCGCTCACCGCGACCGCACGCGTGCTGCTGCCCCGCACGGAGCTCGCTCGCCTGGCGCCAGGCCTCCCTGACAGCCGGCTCCACCACTGCCGTCTCGTGCCCGACACCGAAGCCGCCATCAGCGCACTGGAAGACGAGCACCTGCACCGCGCTCGCCAACACCACGAAGGCACAGGTCCAGCCGACCAAGCCGACCCCCAACTGCTCATCCTGCTCACTGGCTATGAGCCGCGCCACCATCAGCGCCTGCGGACACTCGTCGAAGTCGGCCGCGCTGACGGCCTCGCGGCCGTGGTGCTGACCGACGCAGCCGTCCCACCAGCCGACGCGCTGGTCTACTACGTGGCCTCCGACGGCAGCGCCACTGCCACAAGCACGCACGAACCGGACTCGCTCCGTCTCTTCCACGTGCCGACTGCCACCGCGGACATCCTTCTTGCCCTCCTGCCGCAGGCTGATGAGCAGGTCCCAGATCCTCGACAGCCCGTAGAAGCGTCTCCGCTGACAGAGGCACCAGAACTGGGTGACAGTTCTTTGATTGAGGCCAAAGAGAGCTCAGTGCCCAATTCCGAGGACGATAAAGGTGATACCTCGGAAGGAATTCGGGAAACTGAGAAACTGGGAACACTGAGTGAGTCCGATGCCTCTCCTGGGGCGCCATCGAGCCCTTCGTCTGAGCAATCCAGCCCACGCAAAATTCCGCCAGTGCCATCAGACGACGTACCGGCGAGGCGGCCGGTCAGCATCAGCCTGCTCGGCCCCCTGGCCACCACCGTCCGAGGAGAACTGATCACTCGCGGCCTCACGGGCTACGCCGGGGAACTCCTCGCCTACCTCGCCACTCGCCCCACCGGCTCGACCAAGGACGCCGTCCTCGAAGCCATCTGGCCCGAGAAGGAACTGGCCACCACGGGCACCGAGGCCTTCCACACTGCGAAGAAGAGCATCCGCGGCGCGCTCCGAACCGCACTCGGCGCAACCACCTCCGCGCCGGTGCTCCTACAAGCCGGTGGCCTGTGGCGGCTCGACCCCGCACTCGTCGAGACCGACCTCGAACAGTTCCACGCTGTCGCTCGACGCGCGGCCACCACGACCGACCCGGCCGAGCGCACCGCCGCCCACCGCCGGACCGTCGAGCTCTACCACGGCGAACTTTGCCAGGGCCTGGACCGCCCCTGGCTCACCGCCCCGCGTGAGGACACTCGCCGCCGCGTCCTAAACGCTCTGGGCGCCCTCGCCGCCAGTGCGAGCGACCCTGAGGAAGCCCTCGGTCTGCTCGAACGTGCTCTGGACCACGACCCGTACAACGAGCAGCTCCACCTGCGCCTCGCCCGTCAACACACCGCACTGGGCCGCAGCGAGGCTGTTCGCCGCACGCAGGAGCGCCTACGCACCAAGCTGGCTGAGATCGACGAGCGCCCCACGCCGGCCGCCACTCGGGCGTTCCAGGACCTCCTGGTTCCCACGCCTTCCCAGCCAATTCCGAGTCGTGCGGGTGTGCAGCGGCCCTACCCGGTGGCAGGGAACCGAGCTGTTCGGCCGGGGACTGGTGCTCCCGTTCCGCGATGAGTCTGGGCTTGCTTGATGCGGGGACCGGGCTGTGTTGACTCAAGGGCTGTCCCGCCGTCGGTGTAGTGGCGAACGCGGTGGCCTGTGGGGTGTCCAGCCATGGGTGTCGTTCCATGGACGTCCCTCCTGGTGTCGAGTCATAGGGCGGACGCCCTGTCCCGCGCCGTAGCCGCAGGTCACGGGCCAGCTGGGTAAGCCCGGCGCAGCCAGACTCAATACCTGGTGGGTAGGTCCCACCCGGTCTTGCGCGCCGCCCGCCTGCCTGGTCCCGTCCCGGTTCGCGAACATCTCCGGCGTCTTCCTGGCCGCCATGACCTGTGACTGCTGGCGGGCCAGCGGAATGGTGCGGCCTTGGCAGGCGCGATGCCCCCGCGAAGCGGTGGGCGAGCGCCCTGCCCGGGGGTGCCTGCCCGGGGGTGCCTGCCCGGGGGTGCCTGCCCGGGGGTGCCTGCCCGGGGGTGCCTGCCCGGGGGTGCCTGCCCGGGGGTGCCTGCCCGGGGGTGCCTGCCCGGGGGCGGAACCGCCGGCGCTCTGGGGCACCATTTATCCCCCGAACGGGTGATATTCGGGCCGCCGTGGCGGGGCGTGTCCTGTCAATCGGTCGTGCGGTCCCGATTCGACGAGCGAATGCGTCGAGCCGCCGGAATTCGACGACACAAGGTGTCGTGAAATCCTCGAAACTCCAGCATTTCCAAGCCTGGGCAACGACTTCACATCGTCCCGTGGTCGAGCTACCTTTTAAATGTGCCCGGAACGCCCGGGGGTGGAAATTCCACCAGAAACCACGAAATTGGCATGGCGGGTGAATTGTGTCCGCATCCCAATGAAAAGAGAGCCTGAAATGGGGCTGAGTGCCATGGTGCGCACCCTGCCCCAGCCCATCGCCCGCTGACCCCACGCCCACCCGCACCACCGCAAATCCGAACGGAGAACAGCACCATGACCAGCACGCCCCCCGTCCCCGCCGCCTTCGTGCCCCCGCCCATCAACCGCCTCGACCTCACGCCCAAGCCGGCCTCGGCCGGTTCGGTCTCGCAGCCGCTTGCCCCGGGTACCCAGCTGGCGCGCCAGCTGAGCATCACCCCCCGCTTCCTCGCCGGCGCCGGTGAGGAAGAGGACGCGCCGGAGCGCCCGCTGGCGGAGTCGGTGATGACCCCGTTGGCGGACGCCGGATGGCACGTCTGGGCCGACGAAGTCGCCAACATGCACGTCACCAGCCCGTGCGGCCGTGCCTACTTCGGGTTCCTGCCGGAGGAGAACCCGGAGCCGGTGGGAATCTGGAAGGCCTGGGTGCGCCCCGACCACTACGGCCCGCGGACCTGGATGGCCACCTTCTCCGATGACCTGCCCTACGAGTTCGTGCGCGCCTTCACCGCCCGCTGGGCCGCGGAATACCGTCCCGACGACCCGGCGTTCGCCGAGCCCGACGACGGTCACCGTGACGGCATTGAGCGGGTCCTGACGGTTCTCCGGGAGGCCGGCTGGGACCGTGACCCGACGACCGGCATCGGCCACGCGGTTGAGCTGTGGACGGCTCCGGGTGGCCTTGCCGGACTCGAGTTGCGCGTGCGGGCCTCCGGCGGGATCGAGCGCGAGATCCTCGGCGGAGTAGCGCGGTGGGCCGTGTGGGCGGCCCCCGCGCCCTACCGCCGGCGGCTGTGGGCCGCGGACTTCAGTACCAGTACGCCGACGGGACTGATCGCCGCCTTCTGCCAGGCCGTGGTTGACCCCATCCCGCTGATCCGGGAGGAGCACCAGATCCCGCGCATCTGCCGCGACGTCGTCACCCGCGCCTGACACAAAGCCAGGCGGTGCCGTCCCCGCTCGAATCGGGGGCGGCACCACCTCCCAGGATGCCAGGGCCCGCAGTCCCGTACCAGCCCGAAGGCCCGGACACGAACTGGAGGAAGTGCACCCAGCACTGGGCGAGCCACCTCCTGCTCATGACCTCCTCTGTCCACCCTCCAGCGGCGAGGACCTGAACCCCGCCGCGAGGACGCTGCAGCTGGCCAGGCGGTCAGGCACCTGATGACCAACCGCCCCGGCCAGCGCGCCAGCCAGTCAGCACCACAACGAGAGGACCCGACCATGACCACCGACGCCCAGCCCACCGCGCCCGACCCCATCTGGCAGCCCGGCGTCTCGATGGCCTTGCGCGTGCTCGAAGCCCATCGCACCCACCGTCCGCATGAGGGCACCGCCCTGGGCGACGCACTCGACGGCATCGCCCGCCTCATCGCCCACACCGCCCGCGAGCTCGACGCCGCCGTCGACTACCTCCGCGACGGGCTCGGCCACATCACCCACCGCCTGGACACCCTCACCGGAGCCGGCGTGCTGAGCCCCACCAACGACATCCCGAACACGGCGGTCAACGCCGTCGCCTTCGACCTCATGGGCGGCATCGCCCAGGTCCACGCCCGCCACCTCCAGCGCCTCATCCAGACCTACGACCAGCTCCACACCCCCAACTGACCCAGCCCAGCCGACCAGGAAGGAACTCCTGCCGTGACCCAGCTCCACCTCACCGTCGCCGACCTGCTCGCCAGCCTCACCGGCCTGCACCCGCACACCCCCGTCCGTCTCGCCTTGTCCCCCGAGTGGCCCTTCGAGCACTACGTCGGACCCGTCACCCCCACCCCCGACATCCCGCCCACCAGCGCCCCGAGCACCACGGTCGCCGAGCGGCTCGGCACGGTGTGGATCGGTGACGGCGGCCAGATCGGCCACCTGCCCGCCGAGGCCTGGGTCGCCCTCCACCGCGAACCGGACGACGACGCGCCGCACGCCGCCTGAGCGACACCACACACCGGCACCGCATCACGCGGCTACGCCGGGCCACCGCCCACCGCACGGCCGATCTCGAATGTCCGCCGCACGGTGACGCGAACCGGGCCGGGGCCAACCAGGCCTCGGCCCACCCACCAAACCTCCGACCAACCGTCAGGAGACCCCAGTGACCGAGCACCTGCACGCCCTGCGCTCCCTCACCGCCACCGTCCTCACCACGGCCGTCACCACGGCCCTGACCACCGACGACCGCTTCGCCACCGCCTACCAGGCTGCCCAGACCGCCGCCTCCGCCAACGTCTCCGTGCCCGGCCACCGTGAACTCCTCCGCCGGGAAGCCGTCTTCCGGCTCGCCGATGCCGCCCACCTCGCACCCTGCGGGCTCCTCACCCTCAACCTCGCCCAAGGTCTCGACAACCGGGACCGCGCCTGGCCCCGACCCGTGCGCCGCTCCGCGCTTCTCACGGCGCTCGCCCACCTTCCTGCCCCCGCCGCCGACGTTCCCGCCAACCAGGCCGGCCGGCTGCCCCAGGGCCACGCCCCGGCCACGCCTCGACTCGCCCACCTCCTCCACGGCGCGGCCCGCCGCGCCGCCATCCTCCTGCGCACCACCGCCCCCGAGGTCCGCACGCTCCACCGAGCACTCGCCATGGCTGCCCAGCACGAGGCCGGCGGCCTGCCCGGGGGGTACGAGCTGCTGCTCGAGCGCGAACTCACCCTGCGCATCGCCCTCAGCCTCGCGCTGCCGGTCACCGGAGCCCTCGCCCCGGGCCTGGACCTCACTCTCGCCCGAGCCACCGGTACCGCCACGCGCACCGACCTCGCCGACCTGATCCTCATCGCGGTCCGCCCCAACCCCGCCCGCCCGGCCGTACTCGCGGTGATCGACGGCCACATCGACCGGGTGCCGCCGCAGCGCAGGCGCACCGCCGGGTGCTCGTGCGCCTGCGCCACCGGCGGGTTCTGCCGTGGCTGCGGCCACTCCGGCTGCGGCCGCCGCTGATACCCACCCTTCACCAGCCTGGGGCCGTATCTCGCCGACGGCCCCAGGCGTCCCAACCCGCCGAGCAGGCCGAGGAGCCAGCAACATGTCCGACACCATCACCAACTCCATCCCGACCACAATCCAGCCGGTCACCGCGCTCACGGGTGCCGCTGCCGACATCTACACCGAGCTCTGCGGCCAGCAGGGCGTCACCGCCGCTTTCCTGGCCCTCGCTGCCGGCGTCAGCCCGTCCGCGGCCCGCAAGGCCCTCGTCACCCTCGAGCAGCGAGGCCTCGCCCGCCGAGCCCTCGGTGGTAACGACCGCACCCGCCGCCTGCCCGACCTCTGGTCCCCCACCAACCCGGGTGCCCCCACGCAGGCCGGAGGCGTCGACCAGCCGGCCGAGCCGGCCGAGGACACCTCCGCTGCCAACGAGTTGCCGAGCGTCGCCGGCGAGTCCGCCGCGGACACGGGTGGCGTCGGCTTCCCGCGGCAGCTGACGCCCGACCACCCGGTCGGCCCGGAGGTCACCGCGGCCCCGATCGACCAGCCGGTGCCCGGCAACGCCAAGGCCACCGCACAGTGGCCGGAGTTGGATGACGAGGCCCCGCTCACGCCGGAGGTCCCGAAGGCCGATGGCGACCCGAGCGGCGACGACGTGCGCACGGGCGGCAGCGAGGGCCCCTCCGTGTCGGAGAGCGGCGAGACCTTGCCCATGGACACCGAGAGCGGTGCGGCGGCGGTCGGGCCGACGACGGTTGAGACCGGCGCCGAGCCGCTGTCCGCCGCGGACAGCCCCGGGCAGCCCCTGCCTCTGGAAGGGGCGTCCGGGATGCACCCCAGCGGGCCGACGGAGCCCGCTGGCAGCGACGACCAGCCGAACCTGAGTGCCCAGGCACAGACCACGGGGGAGGGGAGCGAATCCTCGAACGCGATCGCCGAACACGTTTGCACCTGCAGCTGTGGCAACACGATGCGGCCTCGCTCGCGAAAGCGCCCGGCCGCCCCCGCGAGCAGCGGCGGGCCCAGGCTCGCGCCGGGGCAGTTGCACCAGATGGTGCTGGACCACCTGCGCGCCAACTCCGGTCAGGAATGGACCCCGACCGGCATCGCCAGGGTCCTCGGCCGGTCCTCCGGGGCCATCGGCAACGCCCTGAGCACCATGGTCGACCGGGGGGAGGCGTTCATGACGTGTGACAAGCCCCGCCGCTACCAGGCCGCCCGTCCCGTTGCGGACGACGGGCCAGGAGCCGGCTGAACCGGCGAATGCCGAACGCCCGGAGTGCGTATCCACTCCGGGCGTTCAGTGCTGGTGGGCCTAACAGGACTTGAACCTGTGGCCTCTTCCTTATCAGGGAAGCGCTCTAACCGTCTGAGCTATAGGCCCTTGCCGCGCGGAAACGTTAGCCGACCAGCAGGTGGTCTCACAAATTCGGCAGCCTTCTCGTGCTACTCGGAAATGCCTTTCAGGGATTTGGTGGGGCAGTAGCCGGTTCCTGTTCCGGTAGGGATGTCCAGACCTTGCGAACGAAGCTGGGGCTGCGGTGAGCGAGGCGGGCGGTCTCGCGTTGGCTGAGGCCGTTCAACCGGCCCTGGAGGATGCGGGCACGGGCCTCGTCGGCGTCATTGGGCGCGTGCGTGCCGCCGTCCGAGGGAGGGGTGCGCACCAGGTCTCCGAACGCGGTGCGCGGGGTGCCCACCTCAGGTGTTGAGGTCACCGGAAGGGCATCTGGGGCGCTTGCGGTCGGGTGCTCGGCATAAATGGTGACCGGGTGCGGACGGAACTGGGCGGGCTGGTCGGCACCTTCGGGGTTCGCGCTGGTGGACCCGGGGCGGGGTCTCGTTGGATCAGGGGTTGTCGGTGAGCGGTTCGTGACCACCGTGGTAGGGGGTTCGAAGTTGGTCAGCTCGCGGCGCCAAGCAGGCCCGGCTTCGCCCAGAACGAGCAGGAGGATAGGCGCGATGAGGTGGATCGTGATGCCGACCGGATCGTGGCGGAGGGCGGCGTCGCCGGTGTTGACGAAGACGGAGCATGCGCCGGTGGTCCAGCGGAAGGCGGTGGGCCAGGGGCCGCCGGTGGTGCCGCAGCGGGCGAGTGCGGCGTCGGCTTGGAGGGCCATGACGAAGGCGGCGTCGATGCCGGCGGCCAGGATCCAGCCGGACCATGGCCAGGGAGAGTGCGCACCGATGAACTGGGCGCCGGTCATCGCGGAGAAGGTGCACACCGCGGTGATCAGGATCCAGGTTCCCAGGGTGATCACTTGGCCGGTGTGGCGCAGCTCGGTGGCGGTCGGCAGAACGCGTGGGGGTGGGTAGGACACGGGCGGTGCGGCTTCTGGTGCTGGCGGGGTGGGCTGTTGGTGCGCACCGGGTGCCCAGCGGTGCGCACCTGTCCCATCGACAGCGATCACCGCCGTGCTGTCTGCTGGTTGGGGGTGGGGCGGGCGGCGCCGAGGTAGCGGTCGTCGTGGTGGCGCGCGGGTTCGGTGCGGACGGTGGTGCCGGTGTGGGCGGCGTCGATCATCTGGCCGTGTCCTGTGTAGAGGCCGACGTGGGTGATGTGCTGGAGGTCGGTGCCGTAGAAGAGGAGGTCGCCGGGGAGCAGCGGGGCGGGGGTGGGGACCTTGGGGGTGGCGGCGTACTGGTCCTGTGCGACGCGGGGGAGTTGGATGCCGGCGGCGGCGTAGGCGGCCTGGGTGAGGCCGGAGCAGTCGTAGCCGTGGCCGGGATCTCCGGTGCCGCCCCATTCGTAGGGGGTGCCGATCTTGGAGCGGGCGAAGGTGATGGCTGTTGCTGCGGCCGGGCTGGTTGCGGCGCCCGGGCTGGCGGCCTGGGCGTAGTCGTGGGCTTGGGCGAGGACTTTGTCGACGTACCAGTCGGCGTGATTGTAGGCGTAGATGGCGGCGTGCAGGTCGTGACCGTTGCGGGCGCCGTTGGCGCAGAGCAGGCGGGCGGCGGCGTGGACGGCGTCGGTAGGGTCCCAGGGGGTTGGCGGGGTGGCGCCTCCGGGTGGGACGGGTTGGGCGTACTGGTTGAAGGTGTCGGGGAGGAACTGCATCGGTCCGACGGCTCCGGCGCTGGAGACCATGTCGGGGGCGCGGCCGTGGTCGGTCTCGACCTTGCCGATGGCGGCGAGGACGGTCCACGGCAGTCCAGGGCACTCCGGCGCTGCCTGCTCGTAGAGGGTCAGCATCGCCGGTGGGATGTCGGAGGCCGCAGTGCCGTTGGGAGAGCTGTCGTCGCCGAACAGGAAGCTGAGGAGTCCGCCGCCAGCGAGGGTGGAGACTGCGGCGGTCGCCGCGGCTGTGATGACGGTGAGGAAGGCAAGGCAGCCGGCTCCGGCCGCGATGCCGATACGGGCGGCGGTGGACTCCATGTCAGTTGCCGGTTATCGGAGTCGGTCGACGGCCGTGCTGTGGGGTGGCGGCACCGGCCCGGGAGCGGGGATATGGCGCGCACCGGTGCTCGGTTGAGTCGACTGCTCCTCGGTGAAGGCGGCCCGAGCCGGGTGCTGGTGCTCGGGCCAGGCGCCAGGAAGTTCGGCGAGGTTGGCGCGGGCTGCGCTGTGGGTGAGGGGGAGCCAGGCGCGCTCGGCAGGGTGGTGTTGGTCGCGGCCGGTGGTCGCGACGCTGATGCGGTTGAGGGCTGGGTGGTGGTTGAGGCGTTGGTGGAGGTTGATCTCGCGGGTGGTGCTGTGGAGGGTGAAGAGCAGCAGGGGTCGGGTGCGGGTGGCGGTGGCGAGTTCGGCGTAGTTGTCGAGCTTCGCGGCGAGCCGGGGCAGGGGTTCGGTTCCGGTGTCGTATTCGACGAAGAAGGCGGTCTGCCCGTGCGGTCCGGTGTGGTGGCCGTAGCCGTCGGGGGCGGCGAGGTCACCCCACAGCCGGGCGCAGCGCCGTTCCGACCACCAGCCGGTGAGCTGGCCGCCGGTAGTGGGTCGAGCGAGCTGGATGAAGAAGGTTCGCAAGCCGGTGTCGTGGGTGAGGAACGGGGAGAACAGGGCGCGGGTGGCCTGGTCGCGGTGCCAGCCGAGGGCAGCGGGTGTAGTGGCGTAGCGGGCGGCGAGGAGGCTGGCGCCGGTGGCGCCGAGGAGATGGTGTTCGGGGGCGGAGCCGGGGCGGTGGTGAGGGCGGAAGGAGCTGAGGAGGCCGAGGTCGGTGAGGGTGGCCAGACGGCGGTTGACGGAACGTCGGGAGACCCCGAGAAGCTGGGTGAGGTGGGTGGAGGTCAGGTAGGTGTGCTCCAGCAGCATCTCCAGGACCCAGATGTCCCGGGCGGTCAGGCGCCGAATCAGGGCGTCGAGCGGGACGCGACCGCGGGGGCGGCTCGTCGAGGTGGTGGTCATGGGTGCTGTCACGTCCTTGCGTCGGGGCCGTAAGCGGCGCGGGAGGAGCGGCGGACGGCGGTGGCCCGTCCAGGAGTGAGGGACGGCAGTTGGATGGTGCGTAGGGTGCAGGCGGGAGTATTGGCCCCGGTGGCGACCAGCCGGGCGGCTGCCTGGTAGGCGCCGAGGTGCGAGAGGTCGTGGGCGTTGAGCCCCGGGGCCATATGGCGTTCGAGGTCGTGAGCGTCCTCGGGGGAGGCATTGAAGATGATCTTCGACCGGGCGTTCGCCGAGATACCTTCTCGCAGGTGTCGCGGGAGTTGAGCAAGGTTCTGGTGGGCGAGGACGAAGCCGAGCCGGTAGCCACGTGCCTCGGCGAGCATGTCCTCCAGCGGGTACGGCAGCGTGAGGAAGTTGTGGCATTCGTCCAGGTACACGGCCGCATCCCGACGCTCGGCTTCAGCAGTCCCGGCGCGGCCACGGGCGGCCTGCCAGGTCTTGGCAACCACGAACGAGCCCAGAAGACGAGCGGTTTCGTCGCCCAGTACGCCCATGGGGAGCCGGACCAGTGCGACCCCACCGTCGAGGACCTCGGCGAGATCGAAGGTGGAAGGCCCGCCGGCGATCGTCTGCTGGACGAACGGTCGCAGCAGCAGTGCGCGCAGCTTGTTCAGCAACGGGGCGGTGACCACGGCACGGGCGGGTTCGGAGAGCTCCTCGTACCAGGCCCAGAAGCCGCGCAGAACACGGTCCTCGACACCCGCGGTGCAGCGCCGGCGGTAAGTCGGCTCGGTCAGCAGGCGCGGCACGTCGGCGAGCGTCACGCTGTCGCGGGTGGTGGGCGAGGTCAGCAGGGTCAGGCAGGCGGCACGCATCACGTCGTCGGTTCGCGGGCCCCAGAAGGAGGCGAAGACGCGGCCGAAGATCCCGAGCAGGTTGTCCACGACGATGTGGGGATCGGAGCCTTCGACCACGTTCAGCCTGGGCGGGGCCGCGTGGTCGCCGGGGTCGAGTACGACGGTGCGGCCGAGCGCGGACTGGGGCAGGCGGTCGAGGACGTCGGTGACGAGGTCCCCCTTGGGGTCGACGACCAGGACCCCGCGGCCGGCGCGGGCGTCATCGAGGATCATGTTGGCCATCAGGGTGGACTTGCCCGAGCCGGTCGAGCCGAGGATGTGCAGGTGGTACCGCCCGTCGGCGACGGCCAGCCCGATGGCACGGGCGGGTCCGGCGTCCGCTGTGCCCACCGGTTTGACGCTCGGTCCGGGCAGCGGGATGGCCGGGACGGGAGGGAGGGAGCGGGCTCCTGCGCGCTGCACGCCTGGGGCGGAACCATCGAGAGGAAGGTGGGCGACGGCCGCGAGCTCGGGGATGCTCAGCAGATCTCCGCGTAGCGGGAAGTGGCGTGCTTCCAAGCGCTCCGCGGGGCGGCGCAGTCGGCGACGGGCGTAGAAGTTGCGGCCGGAGTACACGGCGAAAGCGGAGGCGACGGCGTGCGCCCGCCCGCGAGCCCGGGCCGTTGCCGCAGCGACGGCTGCGCGCAACTCTTGCTCCCCGTCCACCGCATCGGCGGATTTGGGTCGCACCGGGACAGTGACCGCGTATCGGATTGCGGTGTCCCACTGCGGTCCCGCAGCTTTGGTGAGCGCGGAGCGCAACTCGGCGTACTGCTCCGGATCCCGCGAGCCGGCCGTGGTACGCGAGGGCTGGTGGCTCAGGACGTCGAGCATTCGGCCCGCCCGGGCGGGCCCGTCAGCGCCGGTCCTCATGCGCTTGATCCGGTTCTTGGCCCGGCGCACCCGCGCCCCGGTCGCGGGCCGGACGAGGACGCTGACCGTGGCGGACTCACCAGGTTGCAGGGCGAGGCCGGCACCGAGGAGCGCGCGCAGTGGGTCGCTGTCGTGGTCGGTGCGCAGTGGCAGGATCTCCGGGCGGGCCAGGCGCAGGGCGCCGCCGGTGCTGAACAGCTGCTCCTTGCCGAGCGGAACCGGGCCGTCCTCGGGTTGGGCCTGGGCGCCGGGCCAGGCTGCCTCGACGGCCCGGCGCAGCAGTGCTTGCGGTACCGAGTCCGGTGCCCAGAGCCTGATGGTCAGCCCGCCCGTGGTGAAGTGGTACTCGAAGGCCAGGTGCGGCTGCCCGGAGAACAGCCGCCCGTACCAGGGGCGGAGCAGGCCGACCAGGTGGCTCCAGAAGGCTGCCGCGGCCATCGGGTCGACCTTGGGCGGGCAGAGCACGGTCAGTGTGCTGCCGTGGGCGGTCAGTTTGACCTGCTGCTTGTGGTGAAGCACGCGACGCAGCGCGATCGCGACACCGGCTGTCACCACGACCGAGGGGAGGAGCACGGACCAGTTGATGGTGCTCGCTGAGGTGAGGGTGGTGGGCAGCCAGTGGCCCGGGTCGGTGAGGAGGTGGCCGAGCGGCCCCCCATCGGCTGTCACCGATCCCCTCCCGAGGAGCTGGAGTCGGCGAGTTCGCCGGGGTCGGTGGTGATCAGCTCGTGTTCGATGCCGGAGGCGAGGGCGGTGAACGCGGCCCTCCGTCCGGGGCCGGAGGAGAGCAGGGCCTCGCCCTTGCCCGCGGCCAGGAGGTAGGCGGCCTCGCCCGCGGAGAGGCGGAACGCCTCGGTCACCGCGGCGATGGCCTGGGGCGCCTGACGCAGCAGGATCTGGGTGGCGGCGTTAGCGACGACGGCCCTGCCCAGGTCGGTGGCGAGAAGATCGGCGGTGTCCTGCGTGACGACCGACAGGCCCGCCCAGTGCTTGCGGAAGGACTTGGCCATCCGGTAGACGAAGCGGGCACCGTGGGCGTCGTGCATGATCAGCCACGCCTCGTCGATGACGACGAGCCGGGGGCGCCGGTCGTGCGGATTGGTGACGGTCTGCCAGATCCGGTCGAGGGTGAGCATGATCGCGGCGGTCTTCAGCTCTTCCGGCACGTCGCGCAGTGAGCACACCGTCAGGTGCGTGTTGGCGTGCGGGGTGCTGGGGCCGTCGAAGAGCTGTCGGTGCGTGCCGGTGGTGTAGGGCGCCAGGCGGGCGGCGAGGGCTTCGCCCTCCGGACCGGCAGCGGTCAGGGCGTCGGCGAGGTCGGCGAGCAGGGGCGCCGCGGCGGTGTGGGTGCGCGGGTCCAGGGTGATTCCGGCCTGCCGGTAGGCGGCGAGGATCGCCGAGTCCAGCAGCGCCTTCTCCGTCGGGGACGGGGTGGTGCCGAGCAGGACGGCGAGGAAGGAGTGCAGGAACAGGGCGCGCCGGGTGAGCTGGTCGGCGCTGCCGTCCAGCGTGAGAGAGAGCGGGTTGATGCTGGTGCCGGGCTGGCCGAGCGAGATCAGGGTGCCGCCTACTGCCTGCGCGAGGCGGGTGTACTCGTTCTCCGGGTCGATGATGAAGACCTGGACGCCCTGGTAGAGCAGTCGCAGGGCTTCGAGTTTGGTGAGGTAGGACTTGCCGGCGCCGGAGCGGGCGAGGGTGACGGAGTTGTGGTTGTCCTGGGCGAACCGGTCCCAGAGCACGAGTCCGGAGGCGGCGGTGTCCAGCCCGAGGAGGACCTCGCCCACGCCGGTCGCTGCACTCGGGTCGGCCGCGGGCAGGGCGGGGGAGGAGAAGGGGAAGCAACTGGCGAGCGCAGCTGTGTCGATCGTGCGGGTGCTGTTCAGCTGGTCGATGCCGAGCGGCAGGCAGGTGGTCCAGCCCTGGAGGGCGCGCCAGGTGGCGGTCTGGCAGCGCAGCAGCATGGACTCGGCGAGCGCGCGCACGGCGGAGAGTTCGCCGGCCAGGGATTCACGGTCTGCGGCGTAGAGGGTGAGGTAGAGGCCGACGCGGAAGAGTTTTCCTTCACCGCGGGCGACGCGCCAGGCGAGCTCGGCGGCATCCTCGGCAGCGGCCTCGGTTTCGGGGTCCTCCAGCCGGCCGTGACGCTGGCCGCTGCGGCGGCTGGATTCCAGACGGGCCCGCTGCTTGCGCAGCCGGTCGCTGGCCACGGCGGGTGGGACGGGCTCGATGTGGAGGGAGACGTCGAGGCGGCCGGGGTAGGTGAACAGCGGATCCAGCCAGCCCGCCATGACCTCGGCGGGGTAGCCCGTCACGATCAAGGTGGTGGCCAGCAGGTCGCCGACGGAAATGACCCGGGACTCGACCTGAACCGAGTCCGGGCCGAGGCCGAGCCCCCCTGCCTCGTGCCTTTCCTGATGCGGCTTCAGGAGCATGACGTTCACCAGACCTCTCCGAAGGCGGTTGCGGTGGTCACGGGCGTGTGGGGGAGCGCTGGATCGGGGTGCTGGGGGGCGTCGGGATCGCAGGCCGAGGCGAGTACTGCGAACGCCGCGCGCCCCGTGAGAGGTTGGGCGGGGACGTCGGCTGCGGCCAGCAGCGCAGCACTCTCCTCCCGGCGACGGACAGCCCGTGCGTCGGCTCCCCGGTCGAGGCCGGGCTCGCGGTGCACGATCAGCACCTGACGCTGCAACAGCTCGTGCTGATGGGTGAGGGCAGCGAGGAAGTCGGCATGATCCAGGCACGCCTGTTCCAGGAGCGGATGCGGCAAGGCGGGCGCGACCTGTCGCAACGCCGACACCGTCCGGCCGAGTTCGAGGAGACGGGTGCGCAGCAGGATCTGGACCGGCCCACTGAGTGCATTGAGCCAGCGGCCGAACGCGGCGATCAGGACCTGTTGCTCTCCGCCAGTGCGCAACGCGAGGTTCACCGTGCTGGCTTCACTGAGCGCAGCGCTCCCGGCGGGACCCAGTTCGAGCAGGCCATCCTCGCGGACGTCGGCGAGGGGCAGGGCCAACCTGCCGATGCGTTCGGGCACCTGGTGGTGCTGGGTGACTTCGTGCTGCCAGGGCAGGACGCCGGCTGTGGTCCTGCCGCCGGTCGGCGTGAGGTGCCTGGGCGCGCGATGGTGGCGCCAGGCGGCGAGCAACCAGCGGTCGAAGGGCAGGCCATCGTGGCGGGCGAGGACGGCGAGCGTCGCGGCCGTGCCGACCGGCAGCGCCATGGCGGCGAAGAGCAGGGGTGGCACCAGGTGCTTGCTGACCTGGTAGCCGAGCCACAGCACCGCCACTACCGCCCCGAGGTGGACGGCCTGGCGAGCGGTGAGCGGCCCGAGGACAGCGTCGTCCTTGTCGACGTCGGCAGGGATCTTGACCAGTGACGTCCACGGCTCATCGCCGTCGAGGCGGTTGATCATTTCGGCTTCCTAGGGCGACGGGTCCCATTCGGCGGCCCGCTGTCGAGCGGCGGGCGCAGCACTGCGGGGCGGGGAAGTGGAGGCGGAGTCGGGACGCGGGCGGGGCGCAAGGCGGTGGGGGCTGTGGACCTGGTAGCCGGCGGCGGTGTCCCCGGTGGTCCGGCGGGGGCACTGGGTTGTTGCTGTGGCCGCCCGGTGTTGGGGCCGCCGGTGGCGGCCGGTGGCCCCGGGGGTGTGGCTGGCCGGGTCGGTGTCGGGGCCTGACCGAGCGCGGGGGATGAGGGTGGTTGTGCGGTGCCGAGTTGGTTGGCTGGACTCCGGCGGCGTGGTTGGCCCCACTGGTAGACCGGGACTGTCGGGCCGCCCGTCCCTCCGGTCGGGCCGGGCGGCGCCCCGCCGTGCCCGCTGCCGGCCGGCCCTGGCGCGGCGGGTA